>JAIDJW010000071.1 GCA_029052015.1 Paramuribaculum sp.
CTTTGCATATACGGATGCCTCTGTCATAATGAATGGCGTTACTGTCAGTCGCGAGGGAGGGTCGTGGACATATTCTCCTCTGGTGTACTGGCCGGCTTCTCCGGTCGATTTCTATGCTGTAAGTCCGGATATAAGAAACGGCAGAGAGATGTTTTCTGGCGGAGCTGAAGTAATACACGGGGTTGAATATGGTAGTACCGATCTATTGTATGCGGTGGCTCTTGGCGAGATAGAGCGTCCGGCCCCTGTTCCGCTCACTTTCCGTCATGCAATGAGTCAGGTTTCGATATTGCTCTCAAGTACGAGCAATAAATACACTGTAGAGGTGTACCATGTGTCAGTAAACAATATCGCATTGTCGGGTGATTTCACATATCCGCAGCAAAACACATCGGAGGACGGGGCAACGGGGAGCTGGAGCAATCTGTCAGCCTCCGCATCGGCTTTGCTGTACTATGACGTTGACGGAAATCCGGCATTGCTGACCACAACTCCGCGCAATCTTACTGAAGGCAATCTTGAGTCCTCGTTTTTCGTGCCCCAGAATCTTGAAACGTTGAAATATGCGGGCACAAGCGGCTTTGTAGGCAGCTATATGCAGATAGACTGTATAATAAAGGATAAGGCTACCGGTGAGAAAATATGGCCGAACGAATACACGCCGAAATATCTTCTTGTGCAGGCTACTGAATGCGGCCGAATGCTGTTCCCGCTCTCCACTCCGGATGTGACATCCTGGCAACAAGGCTATTCCTATGTGTATAATGTAGTCATAGACCATACGTATTCAATTGACACAATAGAGTTTGCGCCGGTGGTAAAGGATTATATCGAGTCAAATCCTTACTGATGGATTATTGACCATATAGAATAAAACGCCGGAGAGAAGGGCATTCACTGCTTCTTCTCTCCGGCTCTTATTGTTGATTATATTTTTTTCAGCCAATCTCAGTGAGATAGCGCTCGGCGTCAAGAGCCGCCTTGCAGCCGCTGCCGGCGGCAGTGATTGCCTGGCGGTAGCGCGGGTCGGCAACATCGCCTGCCGCGAATACTCCGGGGATATTCGTCAGCGAGGTGTGGCCTTCGGTGATGATATACCCCGCTTCGTCGCAGTTGATGAATGCCTTGAAAAGCTCAGTGTTGGGCTGATGACCGATAGCGAGGAAAAATCCGTCAAGCGGCAGATCGTATGTGCGCTCTTCCGGAGTGCCTTTGTGCTCTACGAGATGCGCTCCCTCAAGCCCGTCGGCTCCGTAAAGCCCTGCGGTGTTGGTATTGAAGAGCACTTTGATGTTCTCTTTTTCAAATACTCTGCTCTGCATCACTTTGGACGCGCGAAGCACATCGCGGCGCACAATCATATACACTTCTGAAGCAATATTGCTCAGATACAGAGCTTCCTCGCAGGCTGTGTCGCCGCCGCCTACTACCGCAACACGCTTGCCGCGGTAGAAAAAGCCGTCGCAGGTGGCGCACGCGCTCACTCCCAGTCCTTTGTATTTCTCCTCGTCGGATATGCCGAGATATTTTGCAGTAGCGCCGGTGCTTATGATGACTGTGTCAGCAATGATTTCATTGCCGTCGTCAGCAGTGGCGGTAAAGGGGCGTTTGCTGAAGTCCACAGACGTGATGATTCCGTCTCTGACATCCGCTCCGAAGCGAGTGGCCTGCTTGTGGAGGTCGTCCATCATTTCTGTGCCGGTGATACCGTTGTGATAGCCGGGAAAATTCTCCACCTCAGTGGTTGTTGTGAGCTGACCGCCGGGCTGATGGCCTACATACATCACCGGGCTGAGATTGGCGCGGGACGTATATATTGCCGCAGTGTAGCCGGCAGGACCCGAGCCTATTATAAGACATTTAGTTCTGATGGTTCCCATGATTATCTGCTTTTCAGTTATGTTCGTAAATTCAGGTTTATCTTAAATCGATGATTTCGGCCGAGGGGTGAAGTGACTTTCGGTAGGTAAATGTGGCAGGATTGACTTCTCCCCCCTTTTTAAGCGATTTCACAGTAATCGACACTCTCTCGCCGGTGCTTAGCGTAAGTTCGACGCATTCAGGGGAGAGGCTTGCCGACTGCAGGGTTATGACTGCCGAGGCGATACCGCTTTTCTTGTCCTTGGCGGTGAGTTTGATTCTTTTTACGCCTTTTGACGGCGGTAGCATTGTCGGAGTGTAAGAGGACGTGAAATAATCAAGCACCGCAAGGGGATTGACCTGACTTATCTCGGCAGCGGCCGGCTCGGTAACGCTCACCTCGTCAGTGCGGGCTGAGTAAGTCCATTGTGTAGTCCCGTCATACCAAATCTCTATTTCGGGAGATTTCACGGCAAACTTTTTGCCGCTCATTGTCAGAGAGGCGTTAGACGCACCGGATGCCGAGCTGATGACGCACGATGCTACAATTGATTTTGCAGACTTGAGTCTGGCGGAGGCTTCTGACAGTACAGCCGTGGGATTGTCGGCGGCAAAAGCGGCAATCACTGCCGACACAATCATCGCTATGGTTATAATTGTCTTTTTCATCATAGGTTATAACAATTGAGGCCGTCTACTTGTTGCTTCCGGAGTTGGTGAGATAGTTTTCGAGCGCGGTCATATCCATCAGCACCTGACGCGGCTTGCCACCCTGCGGCGGACCGACAATGCCGGCGGCTTCGAGCTGGTCGATGATTTTGCCGGCGCGGGGATATCCTATATTGAACTTGCGCTGCAGATATGATGCCGAGCCGAGATTTGCGTCAACAACCGCGCGGGCACACTCTTCAAACAGGGGGTCGCGGTCGGTGAGGGGACCGCCCGCGCTTGCACCGCCCTCAGCGGGCGCTGCAACAAACTCCGGCAGGTCGTAGGGACGGTCATAGCCTATCTGCTCAGAGATGGATTCACATATCGACTTGACCTCTTCTGTGTCGATAAACGCGCACTGGACGCGCTCAAGCACTCCGTCGCGCGAAAAAATCATGTCACCCTTGCCTACAAGCTGTTCGGCACCGGTGCGGTCAAGAATAGTGCGCGAGTCGATGCTCTGAATGGTGCGGAAAGCTATTCGTCCCGGAATATTGGTCTTGATGCCGCCGGTAATGACATTTACCGCCGGGCGCTGTGTGGCGAGAATAAGATGGATGCCTGCTGCGCGGGCAACTGCCGCCAGACGGCTCACGGGGCTTTCAACCTCTCTGCCGGCGGTGAGTATGATGTCGGCAAACTCGTCGATTACCAGCACGATATACGGCATGAAGCGATGCTTCTCCGGGTTGAGGCGTCGCGCTATGAATTTAG
This sequence comes from Paramuribaculum sp., assembly GCA_029052015.1. GTDB lineage: Bacteria > Bacteroidota > Bacteroidia > Bacteroidales > Muribaculaceae > Paramuribaculum. Next base: position 3,286 of record JAIDJW010000071.1, read on the forward strand.
CGTTATATTCCTTTATGTTGCGCACACCCGCATCCTCGAGCAGCGACAGGCGGTTGCCCATCTCGATGCAGAGTGAGTTGAGCACCGCCACAACCTTGGACGTATCTGTGATTATGGGGTCTTCACCGGGAAGAGCGGCCAGATAATGGCGCTCAAGTTTGCGGTAAAGGCTAAGCTCCACACGCTTGGGGTCCACAAGCACGAATTTCAGCTCTGCGGGATGTTTCTTATACAGAAGAGAGGCGAGGATGGCGTTAAGACCGACCGACTTACCCATGCCGGTAGCTCCGGCAACAAGCAGATGGGGCAGCTTGGCCAGGTCGGCGATATATATGTCATTGGTAATGGTGCGACCCATCGCTATAGGCAGCTCGTAGTCGGAGTTCTGAAACTTTTCTGACGCGAGGATGCTGCGCATGCTCACTATCTGCGGGTCTTTGTTAGGCACCTCGATGCCGATAGTGCCTTTGCCCGGAATAGGTGCTATGATACGGATGCCGAGCGCCGACAGGCTCAGCGCAAGGTCATCGCCGAGATTCTTGATGGAGCGTATGCGCTCGCCTTCGGCTGGGATAACCTCATAGCGTGTGATTGTAGGACCTACTGTAGCTTCGATGTGCGAAATTTTTACTCCGTAGGTGCTGAGTGTCTTGGTAAGTCTATCTTTATTCTCCTCCTGTTCGGCTATATCGACATGGTCTGTGCGCTGTTCGCGCTTTTCGAGCAAATCGATTGAGGGGAAACGAAAACGCGACAACTCGGCGGTGGGGTCATACACATCGGTCTGTATATGCCTTGCCTCTTTCACTTCTGCGGGAGCATTTACGGTAAGAGTAACATCTGAAGTCTCCTCGACCACCTCATCCATCACAGTGACTTCTGCCATTTCCGGAATCTCATCCATGACATCTTCGTGCGAAACACTCTCTTTCGGCTTATATGCTTCCGGCTTCTCAAAGACATCTTCAGGTGTCTCTATGGCAACCGTGGTGTCAGGCACATACATAGCCCTTTCATCTCTTGTCAGAATTGTTTCAGCTGCGGCTTTCTCTTCAATTGGCGTCTCCTTCTCCGGCATCTCTTCCTCAGGAGTATCCTCAACCGGTGTCGCTTCTTCTGCATCGGCAGGTGATACAGGTTCGTCAGTGTCTTTGAGCATCTCCGCCGCCTTGCGCCTGCGGGCTTCGGCCTCGGCGCGTTCACGCTCCATCTTTTCGTGATAACGCTCCATCCGCTCGCGGTAGAGTGAGTACACACTCTGAATCTCTTTCAGAAATACAAGTACTACCGCACTGACAAGCAGTATGTTCACCCCGATTGTGCCCAAAATGCCCGTGTGGGTCATAAGCGTTTCATTGATGAGTCGCCCGTGGTCTCCGCCCCAGTAATTGTATGAGGTGAGGGAATAGGTCACAAATCCGGTGAGAATCGAAAGCACAATGGCGCAGAGCAGACATTTGTATGTCAGATTCCATAGACGGAATTTATGGAGCCTGACAAGAGACACACCTACCGCGCCTATGTAAAATATTATGATGAATGAGCCGATGCCAAGCCAGCGCGACATAAGCAGATCGCTCATCATCGCGCCTACGGGTCCGCCGGTATTGCCTATCTCGTTTGCCGACCCGGCTATATTGCTGTATGAGGCTCCCTGCACAATGCTCTGGTCCTCTGCGCCGTGCGAAAAGTATGATATGGATACTATGAGCAGATACACCGAGCTGACAATAAGCAATATGCCAAAAAACATCCGCCATTTTTCTTTTGATGAAGATGATTTGGCGGCGGGAGCTTTAGCTTCTGTTTTCTCTGTCTTTACAGTTTTGTCTGGCGCTGTGCGCGGTTGTGATGCACTCGCTTTGACAGGCTGAGGTCGGGCGGATGGCTTCCGCTCCGGGTCGGCGGCGCTGTTTTCAAGCGAGCGCGGGTTATAATTGTCTGATGAAATCTCAAATGAATCCATTGCGTGTAAGAGAAGAAATGTGAAAATTGTTCAAAGACGGCGAAGACTGGCAATTGTGTCCTCGGGATTATCGGCGGAGAATACGAAATTTCCGGCAACGAGTATGTCGGCGCCAGCTTCGGCAAGCTGTGCTCCGGTGGCAAGATTCACACCGCCGTCAATTTCAATCAACGCGCTGCTGCCGGTGGCTTCGATAAGTGCGCGGGTTTCGCGCAGCTTCTTTATTGTGTTTGTTATGAATTTCTGACCGCCGAAGCCGGGATTGACGCTCATGAGGAGCACAAGGTCTATGTCGGTTATTATATCGGCAAGCAAACTCACCGGGGTTGCGGGGTTGAGACTCACACCGGCCTTCATGCCGGCCTGCTTTATCTGCTGCACAACTCGATGAAGGTGTGTGCAGGCCTCGATATGCACTGTCATTATTTCGCTGCCGCAATCCTTTACCTCATTGACATAGCGAGCCGGATCGGTAATCATAAGATGCACGTCAAGAGGTTTGGCGGCTATCTTTGATATGGCTTTCATTACCGGAAAACCGAATGAAATATTGGGCACGAACACTCCATCCATCACATCTATGTGGATATAATCGGCTTCTGACCGGTTGAGCATTTCAATATCTCTGCCAAGATTGGCGAAATCGGCACTAAGAACAGAAGGGGAAACCTGTATCATACACTTGTGTTTATTCGATAGTAATATCTTTTTTGTGAGGACGCAGCGCGTTCCACACTATGAAAATCACGCACAGCACTCCGAGAGCAATTCCCGCGTATGTGAGGTAATCGTTATACTCCTCAACTTTTGCAAACAACTGCTCGCGAGGCACAATATGTCCAAGCCATGCGCCCAGAGCTGCGAGAATACTATTCCACACCAACGCTCCGAGGCTGGTGAATATTGAAAAACGCACAATATTCATGCGCGAGAGGCCTGCCGGAATGGAAATCAGCTGGCGCACGGCAGGAATCAGACGGCCGATAAAAGTGGATATCGCTCCATGACGGTCGAAGTAACGCTCCGCATTTTCAACCTTTTGTCTGTCAATCAGGCAGGCATGCCCGAATTTGGAGTCTGCAAACTTATATACTATCGGTCGGCCAATCCACACAGACAGATAATAATTGACGAGAGCGCCAACCAGTGCGCCCGCGGTAGCTATCAGCACCACTGCCACAATATTCACCTCGTGGCTGGTAGCGGCAAGATAGGCGGCGGGAGGCACAATCACCTCCGAGGGAAAAGGAATGAAAGAGCTCTCAACCACCATCAGGCCGAAAACCATAAGATAGACGGTGAGAGTGCTTGCGTCAAAAAATGAATTAATTATTGCTGCGGGATCAAATATAGCTGTCAGTATCATTTGGGCACTTTCATTATAGTATTATGAGTTTTGTACACGCTTACAAAGTTACAAACTTGTTTTCATCCGTCAGTGCCCCGAAAGCATTTTTATCTCTTCTATTTTCATGCGCGCTTGATTTGTCGCCTGTCGGTCAGAGTGGAGTGGTGTAGGAGTGGGTGAAGAGCGGGTATAATATAAATGAAGCGGGTCGAGGAGCGTTTCCTCAACCCGCTTTGTGTTGCGAAGCAAACCGCTTGGCGATTTACTTTCTGATGCCGAGCTCCTTCTGTGCGATGATGGCACGGTAGCGGTTGATGTCCTTCTTCACCAGATAGTCAAGAAGGCGGCGACGCTTACCTACCAGCGACTTGAGGGCGCGGGCTGTGGTATAATCTTTGTGATTTGACTTGAGGTGTTCAGTCAAATGAGCGATACGGACCGAGAATAATGCTATCTGAGCTTCAGGTGAGCCGGTATCAGTCTTGCTCTTACCGTATTTCTCAAAGATTTCCGCTTTTTCTTCAGAATTCAAATGCATTCTTTGGAATTTTTGGTGGTTAATAATGAAAATGATAATAAAAATGCCTCTAAAGGCGCACAAAAGTAGTAAACTTTTGCGAATCCGCCAAGAGAAGTGTTAAAAAAATTGTCGGAATTCTTAGTCAAGGTTTGATTTGTCCTTGACGGGATTGCGGAAGTGGATTTTGTGCTCCACATACTCCTGGGTTGCAATCAGGGTGGGTTTGGGCAGCTTCTCGTAGTAACGCGAAATCTCAATCTGCTCGCGGTTTTCTGAAATCTCCTCAAGGTTGTCGCTCAGAGTCGCGAACTCCTGAAGCTTTTTCTCGAGGTCGTGTTTCATTTCGCCGGCAATCTGGTTGGATCTTTTGGCGATGACGCATACTGTCTCGTACACATTGCCTGTGTCTTTCGACAGTTCTATCATATCACGTGTCACAGTGTTGAGGGGAGCGTTTGTTTTCTTGTAGTCCATCTTATATTGATAGTTTTTTTGTTTCAATATCTTGTTTTGGCACTCGGTTCGCATCATTCGCCGACATAGCGCTGGGCTATCTTGAGGATGTTGTCGGCCTCACGCTTGTTGGGCCCGTCGGGATAGTTGTTGACAAATGAATAGTATTCGTCGATTACCTCTCTGAAGCGGTCGGCTTTCTTTTCGTCGACGCTCTGGTTGGCTTCCTGATATTTTGATTTGAGTATGAGCAGTTCCAGATCCTCTTTGTAGCGGGAATATGGGTAGGCCTTAATGGCGTTGCGTGCAACAATGATGGCGCTCTGATAGTTGTTGCCAAGGTAGTTGCCGAGGTTGTAGTAAAGTTGTGCGTTTTGCAGCTCCTTGAGTGTCAGCTTGTCCTGTAGTTCAAAAATGGCGTTTTGGGCGATATTGACTTTGTCGCTGCGCGGGAAATAGTCGAGGAAGCCCTGAAGCTCTTCGATGCCTTTCATCGTGTCGCTCTGGTCGAGCTGGGGGTCGGGAGAATCGAGGTAATATCCGTAGCCGCAGTAAAATCTTGCAAGCTCGGCGTATTTGCCGCGGGGATAGCGTGTGTAGTAATTCTGGAAATAGACTCCGCTTGATGCGTAATCCTTGTTCTCATAGTGGCTGAGCGCAAGCAGATACAAGGCGTCCTCTGCCTCTTCCTTGCCGCGAAACAGGTCCACGATATCAGTGAGCACCGTTGATGCCTGCACATATTTCTTCTGCTCGAAAGCTCTTTTGGCAAAATCAAGCTTCACCATCGGGTCGGTGCTCTTCAGCACGCGGTTGTATTCACCGCATCCGGTCAGAGCCACAGCAATTAGAGCAAAGATTATATATTTTTTCATTGGGCTTGTCTGAATGTCTTTTACATATTAGAGCGCAAAGTTACAAAGTTTTTTCTGAATATCGTCTCTGAAACGGCAATATTGTGCTATTTGACCCGATTCATTGCGCTTTGTCGGCTATGTTTCGGCATTGTTTGGGCAAAAACACTTATCTTTGCAAAGATTTTAACATTATGGACAACAATCCCACAAAAAATAAAAGCAGACATCCCTTTGGTCGTGCTGTGCTTGTTAATATAGGCATAATGCTTTTTGCTGCGGCGTTACTTATTTGGTTCGCTTTGGTGTGGCTGGATTTCTGGACAGACCACGGTCACTATGAGACAGTGCCGCAGGTAAAGGGGCTGTCATACGACGTAGCTGTCGGGCAGCTTGAGAGTATGGGATATACTGCCGAGGTGTCTGATTCGATATATGATTCACGCACGCGCCCGGGCACGGTTGTGGAGCAGAATCCGAAAGTCGGCACCAAAGTCAAGGAGGGACGCGTGGTATATCTCACCATCACCGCGTTTGAGCCGAAGATGGTGACAGTGCCCATGCTCGTGGATGTGTCCGAGCGTCAGGCACGTTCCGCCCTCGAAGGGCTTGGCATTAAGAATATACGCACCGTCAGAGTGCCTTCGGAGTTTCGTGACCTTGTACTGTCGGTAAAAAAAGATAATGTGCCGATTGCACCCGGTGCCAGGATAGCAGTAACATCTGCAGTTGTTCTTGAAGTCGGCGAGGGAAGTGTTGCCGGAGGTGACGACATTGCAGCCGAAGAGCAGGAAGTACAGGACGCAGCAGACGCACTGTCATCTTACTTTGACTGATTGCCACACAATAGCGACGTTTTTTTCAGATGGACGAACCGGAAGAACAGATAGACGATTTGGAGCTGGAGCAGGACGACGGCAACGGCATGTACGAGCATTTCCGCTTTGTGGCCGACAAAGGGCAGCAGTTGCTCAGAGTCGACAAATTTCTCGTTGCCAGGCTTGAAAAATCATCGCGCAACCGTGTGCAGCAAGCCGCCGATGCAGGATGTGTGCTCGTCAACGGCAAGCCGGTCAAGTCAAACTACAGGGTCAAGCCACTTGATGTGGTGAGCGTGGTCATGGACCGTCCGCGCTATGATTTTGAAATATTGGCAGAGGATATTCCGCTTGATATTGTGTATGAGGATGACACAGTGCTCGTTGTCAATAAACCGGCTGGACTTGTGGTACACCCCGGTCACGGCAACTATTCCGGCACGCTCGTCAATGCTCTCGCATGGCATTTCAGGGATTCCGATGGCTATGACGTCAATGACCCCCGCCTCGGGCTGGTTCACCGCATCGACAAGGATACTTCAGGACTTCTCGTCATAGCCAAGACGCCTGACGCCAAGACCGACCTCGGGCGCCAGTTTTTTGAAAAGACTACCAAGCGCGAGTATGTAGCTGTAGTGTGGGGCAGTCCACAGCCGTCGTCCGGCACCATTGTAGGAAATATCGGGCGCTCGGCTCAGGACAGGCTGCGCATGGATGTGTTTCCCGAGGGCAGCGAATATGGCAAACATGCCGTGACACATTATGAAACCACCGAGAGTTTCGCTCATGTGAGCGTGGTGAAATGCGTTCTTGAAACCGGACGCACACACCAGATTCGCGCACACATGAGGCATATCGGGCATCCTCTGTTCAACGACGCCCGCTATGGAGGTGACAAGGTGCTCAGAGGAGTGCGCTCCGCTACCTACAACCGATTCATTTCAAACTGCTTTGACCTGTGCCCACGTCAGGCGCTTCATGCCAGGACTCTGGGCTTCAGACATCCCGTTACCGGTGAAGACATGTTTTTTACCGCACCTGTTCCTCCTGATATGACGGCCCTTATGGAGAAATGGCGAGTCTACTCCGGCGCTCAGACAGATGTTTCGGGCAAAAAAGAATGAATGATTGAATAAAAATTACTACCTTTGAATCCATGATTAGGCACAAATTGCCGCATATATCGAGAGAATTATGAGCAATATACATGATTTTAGTGAGATAGCTCCTTTTGATGATTTACAGTTTTCGGAAAAAATGGCTCTTCTTGTCAAAGAGCCGGGGTTTGAGCATGCAGTGCGATATGTGATGCCTGACGTCGATTTTCCTGAATTTGTCAAAAATCTGCTGTCTATTCCCGACAAGCAGACTTTCCAGACAAAAGTCATGTGGCCTTTTCTTGAAATGCTTGAGGCCAGAACCACTTCCGGCATCACCATTGGAGGGCTTGAAAAGATTGATGCTGAAAAAGCCTATACATTCATCACCAACCACCGTGACATTGTGCTCGACGCGTCATTCCTCAACCTATGTTTCCTCAGGTCGGGTATGCGCACATCCGAGATTGCCATAGGCAACAATCTTCTGATATACGAGTGGATTACCGATCTCGTCAAACTCAACAAGAGCTTTATTGTCAAGCGCAACCTTCGTCTTACAAAAGCCCTTGAAGCAGCCAAAGAGCTCTCGGCATACATCCACTATGCGGTAACGCAGAAAAAGGAAAGCGTGTGGATTGCCCAGCGCGAGGGCAGAGCAAAGGATTCCAACGATGTCACACAGGAGAGCCTTGTGAAGATGCTCGCGCTTGACGGCGACGGCACAATGGCCGACAACCTTATACCCATTAATCTTGTGCCGGTGGCTATTTCGTATGAGTATGACCCCAACGATTACCTCAAGGCGCGTGAATTTCTCCTCAAAAAAATCAATCCCGAGTTTAAGAAATCGCCTCATGACGACCTGCTGAGCATGGAAACCGGGCTGCTGCAGCCAAAAGGGCATGTCCATTTCGAGATTGGAGGATGTATCAACGACAGGATTGACCTCCTCAGAGGCAATATCGACAGGGTGGAGGTTGTAAAAAGCGTTTGCTCATTCATTGACAACTCCATTCATGGAGGCTATAAAATATACCCCATAAACTATATTGCGCACGACCTGCTGCACCGCAACCACACTTTTGCCGACAATTACACGGCTGTGCAGGCTGCCGACTTTGAAAACTATGTGGAATCACAGCTTGATAAAGTCGATTTGCCGGATGTCTCTACACTTGACAGAGCGTTTATGCGAGAGATGATGCTGACTATGTATGCCAACCCGTTGAAAAACCGGTTGCATGCAGTCGGCAGATAACCGCTATGAAGTGAAATGATTACCGCCTGAAATGAGATTGCCTGTTATAGCGATGTTGATGCTGATTGTAGTAAATCTGCTTGTCGACACCTATATATATATAGTATTACGTAAACGTTGTAAAACGCGGGTTCCGGCGCTTGTTCAGCTTGTAAGCGCCATAGCGCTATGTGCCTATCTTGTTGTCACTGTGGCGCTCCCGCGCAATTCCGGGTCGGATTCCACCCTTGTGGCGGTGATGTGGATGCTGTTCGGCTATCTGACAGTCTATGCCTCGAAGCTGGTATTCGTGATATATGATGCCTTCTCATTCCTGCCGCTGCTGTTTCGTAAAAAAAGGAGCCGTGCCGCAAGTTGGATAGCGGGCTTTCTTGCAGTGGCTGTTTTCTTGGGAATGTGGTGGGGAGCACTTGTCAACCGTTACCGCATCCAGGTGCGCGAGGTAGATGTGGAGATAGAAGGTCTGCCGTCAGCCTTTGACGGCTACCGGATAGTACAGTTCTCCGACCTTCACACCGGCACATACCGCTCCGACACATCTTTTGTTGCAAAGACCGTCAGCAGAATCAATTCTCTTGAGCCTGACCTGATAGTGTTTACCGGAGATATCGTAAACCGGCGCACTGATGAGCTGCTTCCTTTTGTCAGCACCCTCTCACGCCTCGATGCTCCCGACGGAGTATACTCTATTCTTGGAAATCATGATTACGGAGACTATTCCACCTGGCCCACAGCGGCGGCAAAAGAAGAGAATATGCGCCTTATGTATGACTTGCAGCAGCGCATGGGATGGAAAATGCTCAATAATGACCATGATTTCTTGCGCAGGGACAATGATTCAATAGCTCTGATTGGGGTCGAAAACGTAGGAGACCCTCCTTTTAAATGCTACGGCTCTTTAGGCAAGGCCTATCCTGCGGCAGACAATGATGTCACAAAAATACTGCTGTCACACAATCCCGCCCACTGGCTCGACTCCATAGCTCCGGACAAGGACATCAGCATCGACCTTACTCTGAGCGGCCACACCCACGCCATGCAGATTGAAGTTCTGGGGCTTTCGCCTGCAGTCTTCCGCTATCCCGCATGGGGAGGGCTTTACGGCGATGCAGGCAAGCGGCTGTATGTCAACATAGGCATGGGCACTGTCGGCATACCGATGCGTTTCGGAGCAACACCGGAAATAACCGTGATTACTCTTCATTCATCACATAAAACAAAATAAACACACATACATTTAACAATGCCACTTGATTTTGCACAAATAGTCGGAAACCGCCTGAATATCCCACGTAAACAGGTTGCAGCAGTGCTTCGGCTCTTTGAGGACGGAGCGACCATCCCCTTTATTGCGCGTTACCGCAAGGAAGCGACCGGATCGCTCGATGAAGTGACTTTACAGATGATTCGCAGCCATGCAACGGCTGTCGAGGAGCTTGAAAAAAGAAAAGAATTTGTAGCCGACGCATTGTCAAGAGCCGGAGTGCTGACCGATGAGCTCGCAATGAGACTCGCGGCCACTCAGGATGCAAATGAAGTCGAGGACATTTATCTGCCATACAAGCCGAAACGCCGCAGCCGCGCCGCAGCCGCGCGTGAGAATGGTCTTGAACCCCTCGCCAAAATCATTATGGCGCAGAATGTTGATAATCCTCAGGCTAAGGCGGCAAAATTTGTAAAAGGCAATGTTGTGGATGTGGAGGTAGCCATTGCCGGCGCTTCGGATATTATAGCCGAGTGGGTCAGCGAGAGCGAAAAAGCGAGAAATCTGCTCCGCTCAAAGTTCACACGCTCTGCCGTAATGACAGCCAAGGTAGTCAAAGGCAAGGAAACCGAGGGCGACAACTACCGCAACTATTTCGACTTCTCCAAGCCTCTGCGTATGGTGAGCTCCCACAACTATCTCGCGGCGAGGCGCGGCGAGGAGGAAGGCATTCTTAAAGTGGCAATCGCTATTGACGATGACGAAATGACAGAGCGCCTCTGCCGTATGTTCATAAAGATGTCGGCGACTCCCGCTTGTGCAGAGATAGTGAAAGGCGCGGTGCGCGACGGCTACCGCCGCCTTCTCCGCCCATCCATAGAGTCCGAGGTTGCCCAGGGCGCCAAGGAAAAGGCCGATAGCGCCGCAATATCCATCTTCGCCGACAATGTGGAGCAGTTGCTTATGGCGCCTCCGCTCGGACGCAAGCGCGTTATGGGCATTGACCCGGGATTCAAGAACGGATGCAAGGTAGCCTGCATTGACGAGCAGGGAGCTCTGCTGGCAACAGAAGTGGTATATCCCTGCGCCCCGGTCAACGATATGTACGGAGCTGCGGATATACTGTGCAATCTTGTCGGCAGACTCGGCATAGACGTTATAGCTGTCGGCGACGGCACAGCGTCAAGAGAAACAATGTCATTCCTGCGCGATGTCACATTCCCGCGCCCTGTCAGCCTCAGTCTTGTCAGCGAGAGCGGCGCAAGCATATACTCCGCGTCTGAAACAGCCCGCCGCGAGTTTCCCGACCTTGACATAACGCTTCGCGGAGCGGTGTCCATTGCGCGCCGGCTGCTGGACCCCCTGAGCGAACTTGTCAAGATAGACCCTAAATCCATAGGAGTAGGGCAGTATCAGCACGATGTTGACCAGACCGCACTCAGGGCAGCCCTTGACTTCACGGTTGAGCATTGCGTCAACGCAGTAGGAGTGGATGTCAACACCGCATCGGTAGAGCTGCTCTCCAAGGTTTCCGGCATCGGACCCGCTCTGGCAGGTCATATTGTCAACACACGCACATCCAACGGCCGCTTCCAGAGCCGCGCCGAGTTGCTCGACGTACCCCGCATGGGCAAAAAAGCCTTTGAGCAGTGCGCCGCATTCCTAAGAATTTCCGGAGGCAGCAATCCTCTTGACACCACGGGCGTACACCCCGAGCGCTATCAGCTTGTGGAGCGCATGGCCAAGGATTGCGGAGTGGAGCCGAAAGAGCTCATTCGCAACAAAGCTAAACTCGATACCCTTGACCTCGAAAGATACCTTGACCGCTACACCGGCATGCCCACGCTCACCGATATTGTGGCAGAGCTGCAGCGTCCCGCACGCGACCCGCGCGTCAAGGATGAGACACCTAAAATCTTTGACCCCGATGTGGCAGCAATCGCAGATTTGCATATAGGCAGGGAAATAACAGGCAAAGTCAGCAACCTCACCGCTTTCGGCGCCTTTGTCGACATAGGCCTCAAGGTCAACGGTCTGGTTCATATTTCGCAATTGAGCGACAAGTTTGTGAGCAATCCCTCCCAAATTGTTGCTGTAGGACAAAAAGTGAGGGTGAAAGTTATCGACGTAGACGCCCCCCGGGGCAGAGTCGCCCTCACCATGAGAGGAGTTTCGCAGCATGACCTCTGATAGCTCCAGAGTGTGGCTCTCGGTCGGCAGCAACCATACGGATGCGGCGATGCTGATGGACAAGGCTCTCGCCGCTCTTTCCGATGTCGTTGACAGCATGGAAGTCTGCGAGCCATACCGCACCCCCGCGATAAACGGAGTCGATGCCGACTACCTCAACAGCGTGGCTACGGGGCTCTATGCCGGAACTCACGAATCACTCGTTGCTCAATGCAAGGCCATAGAGCACGCGCTCGGACGCAGCCGCACCAAAGCACCCTGCGCCCCGCACACCGTAGAGATAGACATAGACGTGGTGTGCTTCGGCGGCAAAATCCTCCGCCCCTCCGACTTCAGCCGCACCTACTTCACCCGCGGCTACAACCAACTCATAAACCGGGATAGATATGGGGTGGCGGAATGTTTCCGCCGATAACCTGGTAAGCTATGGAGCGGCTGTTTTCAACAGCTGAAAAATCAGGTCAGTAGCAAAAACGTACTGGGTTCTACAATTCAGACTTGGACATCGCGGCATAGCAGCAAAGAGCCGCATAGCGGCGTGGCTATAAGGCTCTCTCAAGGATTGTTGGAGCGCAACAAATCAATTTCTCAACAGAATTGCTACAGCGTAGCAATCCATTGAGCAACATATAACTCCGCAGGAGTTGTGAGACTACGCGACCACGTCTCCCAATCTCCAAGCCCCCTTGTGGGTCGCGAGAAAGAACGAGTGAAAAGTCTGCGACCTTTCTGGCAACACTCTAACCATCTACCCCAGCTAACTCGCTGGCGCTCGTAAAGCTGGGGCCACTGAAATTGCGGCATCTGCGATGCCTTAACCGGCAACCAGATATTACATCCTGCCTGGTCAGTATCGCAGACGCGATTACATGTCTAACTCCGGCTTAATGAGCGTTAGCGAATTAGCTGGGGTGGGGAGGAGCATGGATGATAAAGGTCGCAGACCTGTCACTTCTATATGCAAAGAGTACGCTTGCGTTAAGGCCTGAGGATTGATATGAGTATGTCTGTATAGGTAGATTTACCCTCGTCTACTCTTTTATACAATTGATGAGTGTGGAGATTGCTTCCTCACGCGAAAGCCTGACAGATTGGCTCATGGCTGCACTCGGGTCCTGAATGAATTCCTCCAATGTAACAATAGTAAAGCACTCGGGATCCGTAGCTGTGCCACCGGCACCTAACGCAAGAACTACCGGGCATCCGCATCTTTGCGCGTGTGCCTTGTAGCGCATAAGCGTTTTCTTGGCAATACGTGCTATATTCGCCGGGTCCTGACGATACTTACATTCTACCAATATGGATTTATGTGCTGACTTTGTGCGGAATATTAGCCTAAGATCAGGCATAAGAGAGTCTTTGGCAAAAATACCATCTACTTTTTTGTCGCTGCGCCATGCAAGCAACTCGAACGGGCAATCATCTGCACAGAGCAGCCTGACCACAAATTTTTCAAATTCATATCCGAGGGTTGTATTGCGGTCAATCAGCTGCACCTCTTTTTCATTGTTTGCAACTTTCTTCTTGGCGAGCGAAATCAGGTGTCCTGATCGAAGTCCGTACGTGTCCTCAAAAAGGGCAAGCAGCTTTTCCTCACGAGGCGATATTTGCCCGTCTATCGAGGATAGCATCGCCATCCAGTCAGCCACATCCTCCAAATCTATCTTAACAGCCATTCTGTGTATTATCAATGAGATTGCTGTGACAAAGATAATAAAAAATTCAGTTGTGATTTAGTAAAAACACCAATTCAGTAGATGTTGCGAAGTGGTCGGGCTTGCTTTCGCTAATTTAAATTCTGTCCTTGACAATCCACTCTCCGGATTTAGTTGAGCCTTTGCGGGATAGAATGTCTTCCGCTCGAAGTTTAGAAGCAATCTTTTGAACGCCAATTCTTGAGAGACCGATTATCTTTGCAACCTCATCAAGAGTTATAGAGGGTTTCTTTGAAAGAATATACAATACTTTATCCCGATTGGTTTTTATTTCTTGTATACTATCTTGTATACTTTTGGGCGTTTCTTGTATACTGTTAGCTGTTTCTTGTATACTTTTGGGCGCTTCTTGTATACTATCGGCTGCTTCTTGTATACTTTTGGGTGTTTCTTGTATACTTTCTTTTTTACTGTCCGATAAATTTTCCAAGTTACTCCTAATTTTTCCATAGCTCTCTAGGATGTCGTTTACCTGGCTAATTTCATCGGGATAGTCATAGAGACGTTTCATGGCCTTGATGTCGGGCTGTTGTCTCTCAAAACCGAGAGTAAGAGTGGTGCGGTCAACACCACCGGATGTTGTTACTTCCAGTTTGGGTGTGCAATGATATACGCTCTGCCAAGTATTGAATATTCCCTGAAGTCCGCTCCCTGCTCGTTCTCCATATTCAACCATTGCAAGCATCTTCATCATTACTCCGTTGCGGGGGTCGGAAGCGCTGTTTTGCAAGGCTTCATCCAATGATACTCGCATACATCCGGGATTGGCGAACTTAAAACCCTCAGCACTTTTTTGAACAACCACCCCACGCCGTCCATAAAAGTCTGCGTTTGCCAGCATATTCACTGTCGCTTCGCGCACTGTTTTATGCAAAGGTGTGTCTTCGTCCCGAAAATTACCCTTGAACATGAAAGGCACTTTCAAGTCTGATTGTAATTTAGGAATTACTCTGAGTATGAAGTCGAACACATTGCCGCTCCAGTCTCCCGATTGTGATGTGATGCGGTCAGTCCAACGGGCATAGATACCGTTGCTGCGGTTCTCCTGATAATCCAGGAAGTAATTTGGAAATACCGTGGTAATCTCATATTCATAGCCGAACATAAGCAATCCTGCTACCGTAGGATGAAACTTCCCGGAATCTTTGTCCTCGCGTACTGCACCGATACGACGCAGGAATATTGCATCTTCTTCCTGGTTCCACAGATGGTTCTGACGGATAAGTTTGAAGATATTACGGTATGACCTGACGGTGTCGGGGCAGAAAACGGATATGTCGAGGTCTGTAAGCAACTTATTGTCATCAGTCACAAGTGCTGAATCCCTAATCATCAGCGAAACCTCTTCGAGCGAACAGTGATAGTCACCTTCAAAATTACGGCGATATGTACCGGTTCGAGGATCAGCTCCCACATATACTGGGCGTGAAGTACGCTCGGCACGAGGTACATGAATCACAATTATGTCCTTGCCTTCAAGTTTTTCCGCAGCAGCCATACTGTCGGTAAGGATATTGCTGCTCACTTTTTGGCGGTTGTTGACTGTGTTCCAGAAATCTTTCAGCGTTTTGCGAACATCTTCAAGTCCTTCGACTACAAGATGTCCGTTTCTATTTTCGTTGACTCCCAAGACAATCACGCCACCCTCGCTATTAGCAAAAGCAGAGTATGATTCCCACAAGGAGTTTGGCAGACCACCACGCGCGGACTTGACCTCAAGGCGGGAATTCTCTTTATATGTCGTAAGCAATTCGAGGCTGAAAGATTCTGTAGTCTTCATGTACAACGCAGTAATAAATGCAAATTTACTAATTATTTCTAACAAACAGGTATCAGTGCGTAAGCCTCAATCCTGATTGAGGTTGCGGAGGGGGCGGGATTTGAGGGAGATGCAGGGCACGCCGGCTGCGGCGCATTCTGCGGCGTAGCGTTCGTGGCGGCGGGGATGCAAATCGGCGCTGAGAACAATGGTGTCAGCGCAGTGCAGCAGCGGTGAAATGTCGGCGCGCTGACCGCGGCACACAAGCAGATATGTGAAATTGGCAGTTGAATCGGTATCGAAATCATTCTTTCCGTCAGCAATCAGCAGGGTTGCTGACGGTGTGGCTATAATAGGGTGTGCATAATGCACTTTGCCGATGGAAAGCCGTGCTGATGTAACTTTTATGGAGTCGATGCCGCGCGCGTTCATGTATTCACCGTATAGCACACGTCCGGTTTTTTTGATGCTTTCGTGCTCGCGCTCTCCTTCGGAGGTGATGATGTGAAGGATTGACGGAGTGCTCACGATAATGTCGGTGCGATAGGTAGATGGCACGATGTACACTCCCTCGGCTGCGGGGCGCGGGGTGGCAACCGCTATCAGGATTGCGCCGGCAAAGCAAGCCGCCGCACCGTAGTAATAGAACCTACGCTTGAGATGAATGGCACACGCAAGGAAGACAACGGTAGCCATTCCGGCAATTAGCACCGGAAGCGGTACATGGATATTGTCGGCTCCCGCGCCGGGCATACTTGCACAGAAGGAAGCGATGCTGTCGACTCCGCTATATAATCCATTGAGCTGGCTGCAAAACCAGTCGGGGGTTATGCCGGCGGCTTCGGTGACCACTAGGAGCATTCCTCCGCCGATAAGTGGAATCAGCAGCGGCGATGAGATTACATTCGCCACGATGAAATATGCCGGAAAGCGGTGGAAATAGAATGCTGAAAGCAGACCGGTTGCGAGCATGGCCCCGATGCTCACGGTCAATAGTCCTGCAAGAGTATATGCTATCCGCTTTTTGGGTGAGACAGGGTTGAGTGTGTTGCTGAATGCGAGAATTCCGGCTACGGCGGCAAAACTTAGCTGGAAACTGACATTGAGCAGTGCGCGCGGGTCAAACACGAGTATGATCAGTGCCGCCAGACACAGGGAGTTGTAGGGGCTGTGACGCTTCTGCATCATGGAGGAAAGTATCAGCACTGTTGCCATAACAACGGCTCTTGTGACTGACGGCGACAGCCCGGTGACTATGGCAAACACCCACAGCACCGTGACAGTGAGAACGGGAATCGCCTTACGTGTGTAAGAGTTGATGATGAGAGGCAGCAACAGCAGCGATGTGAAAAGCGTGAGTATGCCTACATGGAGACCGCTCAGGGCGAGAATGTGGGCGATGCCGGCGTCGGCAAACGCTTCACGCGTAGCCTCACCGAGCGCGGAGTCATCTCCGGTGATTGCGGTGACAAGAAACTCTTTTGTCTGTGTGCTCAATGCCGAGCGAAAAATCAGTTCCTTGACTTTAAGCCTCATCGACAGCAATGTAGAGACAACGGATCGGGACGGCTCCACGCGGTAGATGTCATCGGGACGCGCGATTGCGCTGAGGTATATGCCGCGCCGAGCCAGAATCCTGTCAAAATCAAACTGCTGAGGGATATATTCGATGTGGCTGCCTGAAGAAAAGCTGCATTTAAGAGTCACATTTTGTCCAGGCTCCATGTGCGGCAGAAAGGAGGGCACAACTATCCGCGCTTTTATCTCCGGCTCAGGCGCGAGGCTTGATGTATCCGCGCCGGCAGCCATTATTTTCACAGTCAGTGAGCGCGATGACTGCGACTCCTTTATGTCTGTAACAAAAGCAGAGATAACGCGCTCTTTGCCGCGAAATTTCATTGAATCCGCCTTGTCGTCGCGCACCAGCGCACCTGCAAATCCCAATGTGGCGGCGACAGCCAGTATCGCAAAATAACGGTAGCCGCGCCACCCGAGGGTGACAGCGGCTACTATCGGTATGACAGTCCACCACAGCGACAGTTCCGCGAGTCCGCATGCTGTGCCTGCGGCGTATGCCGCAGTGACTGGAAAGAGCGGAACCAAAGAGAGTGGCGGTTTCACATCACTTGTATCAGACTATGGTTGCGCGCACAACAAAGAAGCTGCTCACTCCTATCACTATCCAGAGGATAATGGCGAGAAGCAGCGGACGGGCGCCGACCGACTTGACTGTGCCCACAGTTAGTGACGCGCCGATAAGCAGAAGGGTCAGAACAAGGCCTTTCTTGGCAAGCCACACGCACCAGTCGCTGACAACTGCGGGTATGCCGCAATATGTGTTGGCAACCATTGCGAGGATAAACAGGAAAATGAACCAGGGAATGGATATCTTTGCTGTTTTGTCGCGGAAAAGCGCCATTGTCATCAGCGCGAGGGGTATAATCCAAAGCGCACGAGTGAGCTTGATAAGTGTTGCAATCTTGAGCGCCTCGGGGCCGTAGGCTTCGCCTGCGCCGACAACCGATGATGTGTCGTGGATTGCTATGGCTGCCCAGGTGCCGAACTGTGCCTGCGACATCTCAAAGAAATGACCGATAGGCGGGAAAATGAATAGCGCTATGGCGTTGAGAATGAATATTACGCCGAGCGACACAGCCATTTCGTGGCTGTTAGCCTTAAGCACAGGTCCAACAGCCGCAATGGCGCTGCCTCCGCAGATGGCAGTGCCGCTTGAAATGAGATATGCGGTCTTGCGGTTGATGTGCATCCACCAGCCTATGAGTATGCCGATAAGCATGACTCCGAAAACCGACACCACGGTAAACATCATGCCTTCGCTGCCGCTCTTGAGCGATTCTGTGACATTCATGCCGAATCCGAGACCGACAACTGATGCCTGAAGAAGATATTTTGATGTCTTTTTATTGAATTTAGGGTAGGGACACTCAAACACCATGGCGTACATCAGACCCAGAAACAGAGCCACCGCAGGTGTCACATAGTTCGGCAGTCCCAGTTTGTCAAAAGGGAACAGACATAATATTATGAGGATAATATACACAGCCTTGGATGTATTAAGCATCCGAGGTGCGCGCTCCTCCGTTACTTTTTTTGTCATTACTGTTATGTATATATTGATTATATTAGGTTATTGGAATCAGGTATTCCAGATATGCCATGCCGCAAAGGCTTGCAGAAGAAGCATTTCAAGACCGTTTTTGGTTTCGGCGCCATGTTCTGCGGCTTTCTGCATAAATAATGTTATGTCAGGATTATACAGCAGGTCATAGCATATATGCTGCGGTGTGAGAAGATTGTAGGGGATATCCGGGCAGGCGTCTACATTCGGATACATTCCGAGCGGAGTGGTGTTGACAATGATTTTGTGTTTTTCCATGATTTCCGGGGTGATGTCCTCGTAGGTTATAACACCCTCACGCGCCGTGCGCGACACTTTCAGCACCTCGATGCCGAGATTGGCGAGCCCGCGGCACACCGCTTTGGATGCTCCGCCGGTGCCGAGCACAAGCGCTGCTGTGCGTTCCGGAGTCAGAAGCGGGGCTATGGAGTCGGTGAAGCCGATGACATCCGAGTTGTATCCTTTAAGTTTCAGGGTCGCTCCTTTGCCGATGAATTTAATGACGTTGACAGCACCGATGCGGGCCGCGTCCTCATCCATCTCATCCATGTAGGGTATGACCTGCTCTTTGTAAGGTATAGTGACATTGAGACCGCTCAGGGCGGGATATTGAGCGATAACTTCCATGAGGTCTCCGATGTCGGGCAGTTCAAAATTTACATATCTGGCATCTATGCCTTCGCTGTCAAACATTTTGTTGAAATAGTCCTGTGAAAAAGAATGCCCGAGAGGGTATCCTATCAGCCCATAAAGCCTTGGCGGGAGTTTCTGCATGGAAATAATTGAATTGGTTACTGCAAAAGTAATAAAAATCACGATAATAACTGAGATTATGATTTGAAATAATGTATAAAGCGTCGGCGCTTATTATTATCTTTGCATAAGAAAGTATAAAAAATGGAAAGACTGAAGGAACTATACAAGAGTGTTGTCGGGTGTTTTGCGGATAGTGTGACTCCGCTGGCCGGCGCCGGGTCAAACCGACGCTATTTTCTGCTTGAAGGCAAGAGGCGGCTTGTTGGCACTCTGGGCACGGACTTTAAGGAGAATGATGCTTTCGTGTATATGACACCGTTTTTTGCGGATATGGGTCTTCCGGTACCGGAAGTTCTCGCCGTGAGCGGTGACGGCATGGCATATCTGCAAACCTTTGCCGGCAGCAAGTCTCTGTTTGATATTATCGCATCCGCAAAAGAGACCGGTGAGTATTCGTCCGCGCAGAAGAAACTTCTCAAAGAGGCGGTGGGGCACATCGCCGAGTTTCATTCAGCTTCTTTTGCCGGTTTTGATTTCGGCAAGTGCGTTCCTCGCGCGGCAATGGACCATAAGCTTGAGCTTATCCACAACTTCCGATCCGGACGAAATTCCGCGTGTAGATATCGGGGGAGCCCGTAGCATTAAAAAAAAAGG
>JAIDJW010000072.1 GCA_029052015.1 Paramuribaculum sp.
CCAAAGAACAATGAGAAAGAATATTGTAGCCGGCAACTGGAAGATCAACACCACTCTTGCCGAAGGAGTAGGTCTGGCAAAGGACGTAAACGAGGCACTGAGCCGCGTAACTCCCGCTTGCGATGTAATCATCTGCGTGCCTTTCACACACCTTGCATCTGTAAACGGCGTTATCGACTCCAAGAAGCTCGGACTCGGTGCTGAAAACTGCGCCGACCACAAGAGCGGAGCATATACCGGCGAAGTTAGCGCATCAATGGTAGCTTCTACCGGCGCAACATACGTTATCCTCGGTCACTCGGAGCGCCGCCAGTACTATGGCGAGACTGCCGAGACACTCAAGGAAAAGGTAGCTCTTGCATTTGAAAACAATCTCACACCGATATTCTGCATCGGCGAGGTGCTCGAGCAGCGCGAGGACGGCAGCTACTTCGATGTGGTTAAAGCTCAGATCGAGGACGCCCTCTTCAATCTCTCGGCTGCCGACTTCTCAAAGCTGATTCTCGCTTACGAACCCGTGTGGGCAATCGGCACCGGCAAGACTGCTACCGACGACCAGGCTCAGGAGATGCACGCATTCATCCGCGGCGTCATCGCTGCCAAATATGGCGACGAAGTTGCCCAGAACACATCAATCCTCTATGGCGGCAGCTGCAAGCCCGGCAATGCACGCGCGCTTTTTGCAAAGCCTGACGTGGACGGCGGTCTTATCGGAGGCGCCGCACTCGATGCCGAGAGCTTCATGGGCATAGTCACAGCCTTTGACTGATCGGCAACTGATCAAGAAATATAAATAATTTAGGCTGCAAAGATATATTTTCGTATTTTTGCAGCCTATATTATACACTCATGACAAGACTCACCTTCCTCACAGTGGCATTCGCCGTATGCGCCGGCACTTTTGCCGGAAACGCTTCCGACAAGGATATCGTCAGCAGTATCACAGCCGACGGCGTCAACACTATCGTGCAGCCTGAAGCTCTTGCGAGGCTGCTGCGGCATGTCAGCGCCCCGGTGACTGCTCTGCATGAAGATGAGGCGCAGGAAGAAACCGCACCTGCTGCCAACGTCTCCAGGGAAAAGACAGCAGGCTACCGCGTGCAGGTGTTTTCCGACAACAGACCTGCCGCAAAGGGCGAAGCGCGGGCAAAAGGGCGTCACATCGCCGAGAGATTTCCCGATATGCGCACATATGTCAAGTACACCTCGCCATACTGGCGGCTCAGGGTGGGCGATTTCCGCACGCGCCGGGAGGCAGAGGAGGCTGCGGAGGAACTCCGTAAGGCTTTCCCTTCATACAGCAACGAGATAAGGGTGGTGCAGGACCGCATTTCTGTAAATTAGCAATAAATTCAGATGGATGCAGCAGAATATCCTCAACCGGTAATAGACAGTATAGCAGACCATATAGAAGAGATACTCAAGCTATTGGGTGAAGACCCCCGGCGTGAGGGGCTTGTGAAGACTCCGGTGCGCGCAGCCAAGGCATTGTGGTTTGCCACGCAAGGCTATCGCGGAACCGAGGAGGAGACAGTGGGAGATGCCTTGTTTACCGCTCCCTCCGGTGGTATGGTCACTGTCAAGGATATAGAATTCTATTCTTTTTGCGAACACCATATCCTGCCGTTTTTCGGGCGCGTTTCAGTAGGGTACATCCCTGACGGCAAGATTATAGGGCTGAGCAAGGTTGCGAGGCTTGTAAATCTTTACGCACGAAGGCTCCAGACCCAGGAGCGCTTTACCCAGCAGGTCTGCACGGCAGTGCAGCGCGCGGTGGGTGCCAAAGGCGTGATAGTGATGTGCAACGGGCAGCACCTGTGCATGAAGATGAGGGGAGTGGAGAAGCAGGATTCCTCCACCACCACAGTGGCTGTTTGCGGTGATTTTGAAACCGACAGCTCGCTCAAACGGGAATTTTTCGAGATGTTGTGATATAAAAACAGCCGCCGGATGTGAGAATCAGGCGGCTGTTTGATTAGTTGGCGGATATTTATTCGGCACCCTCTTCGGTGGTGTCGGCTTCCTTTTCAACATAGTCGGTGATGCCTGCCGCGAGGAGGGCGTTGTACCAGTTGAGCACCTTGCGGATGTCGTTGGTATATACTCTGTCGCGGTCGAAATCGGGCACTGCCTCGCCGAACCATGCGCGCACAGCGGCATCGTCGGCAAAACCTTTGACATCTACCGGCTTGCCCTCGGCCTTGGTCTTGACAGCCTCGAACACCTCGGCAAGAGGTTTGTCGTCCTCTGTGGTGTAGATGGATATGTCGCCGAGCGACACAACTTTGTCTCTGGCGTATGCCGGAGTGCGCTTGCCGTCACTGAGTGATTCGACAATGAGCATATTTTTGCCCTGATTTACGAGCTTGAACAATCCGGGTCGGCCGGCTATCGAAAGAATGGTTCTAATCATTGCTTTTTCGTTGTTTTGTGATTGTTTTGCGGTCACAAAAGTAAGCAAAATTCGGCGAATTACTGTAACTTTGTACTTCAATGACGTTTTTACGCTGAATATTAACTGTTTTCAAAATAAGCGCTATAATCATGGGTTACTTTGTTAAAATGCTGTGCCAGTTGATTTTGTCTCCGGTTCATGGGTGGAATGATGTGTCTCATGATGCCGTCAGTCCGGGACGTATTGCCAAATACGGATTTTACCCTCTGATTGCCGTTGCCGCCCTTGCATACTTTCTTCAGGGGGTTTATCATCCCGGCTATCCTTTCAGCTATATGGTGCAGCGCGCAATAGTGATGTTTGTGTCGTACTTCGTGTCATATTATGTGGCGCAGTTCGTTTTCTCCGCAACGGCACACCGTTATGTGATGACAGAGCCGAGCGACAAGCACAATTGCACATTCATTCTCTACTCCCTGTCGATACTCGCGCTCGCCACTCTGGTGGAAAACTGCATTCCGATAGATATGCCGGTGATGGAGTTTGTGGCCATATATGTTGCGCTGGTGATGTTCAGAGGCACGAAATACATGGCTGTGTTTCCTGACCGCACGGGAGCGTTTATGCTCATGAGTATAGCTGCGGTGCTTATTCCGCCGTTTGTAATCAGCTTTTTGTTCAATCTTGTAATTCCTTCACCCTTCTGATATGAAACTGAGGTCTTCCGACATCAATATAAAAAACCGGCGTGCGAAATTCGACTATGAGATTTCCGACACGTTTACCGCAGGCATGGTCCTTACCGGCACAGAAATCAAATCGCTTCGCCAGGGCAAAGGCTCCCTTGCTGATACATTCTGCTTTGTGGCCGATGGCGAGGTCTGGGTCAAAAACATGTATATCGCCGAGTATTTCTACGGTTCATACAACAACCACAGCGCCAGGCGCGACCGCAAGCTTCTGCTTACCAAAAAAGAGATAGCCAAGCTGGGCAAGACCGGCAAGGAAGCCGGCTTTACCATTGTGCCGCTCAAGGTGTTCATCAACGACAAGGGTCTGGCCAAGATGGTTATCGGTATCGGACGCGGCAAGAAGGAGTATGACAAACGCCAGAGCATCAAGGAGCGTGACGACCGCCGCTCGATGGCCCGCGCGATGCAGAAATAACCTCGGTTCCACTCCTCTACGCATCGTTTTTTTCGTATTGTGCAAGTGGGGAATCTTTAGTATATTTGCAAAAAATAAATTATCACTTATTTAACCTTAACCATGGCAGAAAATAAAGAAAAATTGTTTGACCAGTTTCCCCCGGTGACCACCGCCGAGTGGAAAGCCAAAGTGGAGGCCGACCTCAAAGGCGCACCCTTTGACAAAAAGCTGGTCTGGCGCACCAACGAAGGTTTTAGTCTTCAGCCTATGTATCGTGCGGAGGATATCGAAGACTTTAAGACAACCGACTCTCTTCCCGGCGAATATCCTTACGTGCGTGGCACTCGCTCTGACAACAACTGGCTCAGCCGTCAGGAAATACAGGCATCAGATGCCAAGGCTGCCAATGCCAAGGCTATCGAGGTGATTGGCAAAGGCATCAACTCGATAGGTTTTGTAGGCTGCGAGGCAGACGAGGCTACTGTAGCCGCTCTGCTTGAGGGCATTGACCTTGCCGCAACCGAAATCAATTTCAGATGCTGCCCCCGCAGCGCTCAGCAGCTCGCCGAGTCGCTGGTCATCTATCTCAAGGCCAAGGGCGCTGAAAAGGTATTCCGCGGTTCAATAGATTTCAATCCTTTCCGCAAGGCTCTCAAGCATGGCAAGCCTTTCCCCGGCGATATCGCCGCAATGGGCAAGGCTCTTGTGGAGACAACTGCCTGCGTGCCCGGACTGAAGGTTCTGGCTGTTGACAGCGTTATGCTTTCGGATGCCGGCGCATATATTTTCCAGGAACTCGGCAACGCTCTGGCATGGGGCGCCGACTGGATGACGCTCCTCACCGATGCCGGACTCGGCGCCGACGAGGTGGCTTCAAAAATCAAGTTCAACATGGGCATTTCGAGCAACTATTTCATGGAGCTCGCAAAATTCCGCGCGGCGCGTATGCTCTGGGCGCAGATCGTGCGCAAGTACGGCGCATCGGAAGATGCCTGCAAAATGGCAGTCCATGCAACCACCTCACGCTATAACCAGACAATCTATGACGCTCATGTCAACCTGCTCCGCAGCCAGACAGAGTGTATGTCGGCAGCTCTCGCCGGCGTGGATTCGATAACCGTCACTCCGTTTGATGTTCCCTATCAGACACCCGATGATTTCTCGGAGCGTATCGCACGCAACCAGCAGTTCCTTCTCAAGGAGGAGAGCCATCTCGACAAGGTTGTAGACCCCGCAGGCGGCAGCTATTATGTTGAGACACTGACTGTGTCTATAGCAAACGAGGCATGGAAGCTCTTCCTCGACGTAGAGTCCAAGGGCGGTTTCCTCGCTTGCGTCAACAATGGCGAAGTGCAGAAGGCTGTGCGCGAAACCAGCGAAAAGCGTCACACCGATGTGGCACGCCGCAAGGAGATTCTTCTCGGCACCAACCAGTATCCGAATATCAACGAAACCGCAGCAGCCAAAATCAAGGCAACATCATGTGCCTGCGGCTGCAGCCATGGCGACCATCATGAGGCCGACGGCGAAAATGCGCTGCCGACTTCGCGCGCTGCAAGTGATTTCGAGCAGCTGCGCCTCGCCACCGAGGCGGCTTCAAACCGTCCCAAGGTGTTTATGCTCACCATAGGCAATCTCGCGATGCGTCTTGCGCGCGCACAGTTCTCAACCAACTTCTTCGGCTGCGCCGGCTATGAGATTATCGACAATCTCGGCTTTGACACCGTTGAACAGGGTGTTGACGCCGCTCTTGCCAAGGGCGCCGATGTGGTTGTGCTCTGCTCAAGCGATGACGAGTATGCCGAGCTTGCTCCCGCTGCCTACAAGTACCTCAACGGCAGAGCCGAGTTTGTGGTTGCAGGCGCTCCCGCATGCAGCGATGATCTCAAGGCTATCGGCATCACCGACTTCGTGAATGTGCGCAGCAATGTGCTTGACACTCTCCGCGCGTTCAACGCCAAATTACTCAAATGATTCTCACCCTAAATCATCATTGCTACAATGAGACCCGATTTTAAAGATATAGACATTACGAAGGACGCTTTTGCCCACGCAGCGGCAGCGCCCCAGCAGGGTGAGGAGTGGCTCACCCCCGAACTCATACCGGTGAAGCCGGTATACACCAAATCCGACCTTGAGGGACTCGAACACCTGAATTATGTTTCAGGTCTGCCCCCGTTCCTCCGCGGTCCGTACAGCGCCATGTATCCTCTGCGCCCCTGGACTATCCGCCAGTATGCCGGATTCTCCACCGCCGCTGAGAGTAACGCTTTCTACCGCCGTAATCTTGCTGCGGGTCAGAAGGGTCTGAGCGTTGCGTTTGACCTCGCTACCCACCGCGGCTATGACGCCGACCACGAGAGAGTTGTGGGCGACGTGGGCAAGGCGGGTGTGTCAATCTGCTCGCTCGACGACATGAAGGTGCTCTTCGACGGCATACCCCTCAACAAGATGTCCGTCTCGATGACAATGAACGGCGCCGTGCTCCCCGTACTCGCATTCTACATCAACGCCGGTCTCGAGCAGGGTGCCAAGCTCGAAGAGATGGCAGGTACTATCCAGAACGACATCCTCAAGGAATTCATGGTGCGTAACACATATATCTACCCGCCTGAATTCTCGATGCGCATCATCGCCGACATCTTCGAGTACACATCGCAGAACATGCCCAAGTTCAACTCTATCTCGATCTCGGGCTACCACATGCAG
>JAIDJW010000073.1 GCA_029052015.1 Paramuribaculum sp.
TGGCTTGTTAGGTACGCCCTCGAATCCCCCCATACCAGTCTCCACCCCCCACGGCGGAGGCGGTCCCGGCTCCGGACCCGTAGGCGTAAGGGCCGGTCTTGAAAAATTCCTGCCCGATCCACGGGTGGTCCGCACCCCCGAAGGCAAGTTCGAGCTTACCGAAAGCCCCGACGCACTCGGCAGCATATCCGCTACATTAGGCAACTTCGGAGTGCAGCTCCGCGCGCTGGCATACATCAAATCGCTCGGCAGCGAAGGGCTCGCGCTGGCGGGCAAACTCGCCACACTCAACGCCAATTATATCAAGGAGTCGCTGCGCGATCTCTACAAGCTGCCCATCGACCGCGTGTGCAAGCACGAATTCGTGTTTGACGGCCTCGCCGACAAGTCCACCGGCGTCACAACCCTAAATGTAGCCAAGCGTCTGCTCGACCACGGTTTCCACGCCCCGACCATCTACTTCCCGCTGCTCTTCCACGAGTCACTGATGATAGAGCCGACCGAAACCGAAAGCAAGGAGACCCTTGACGCCTTCATAGAGGCCATGCGTTCTATAGCACGTGAAGCTGCAGACAATCCCGAAACAGTGAAAACCGCTCCACACACCACCCCCGTGAGCCGCCCCGACGACACCGCCGCCGCACTCACCCCGGTTGTGACCTGGAAAGACCTCAGCAAATGACACAAGCCGATATCATTATAATAGGTGCGGGCCCCGGCGGCTATGAAACTGCCGCCGGAGCCGCCGCATCCGGCGCCGACGTCATACTCATAGAGAAAGACGAGCTCGGCGGCACCTGCCTCAACCGTGGCTGCATTCCCACCAAAGCCCTCTGCCGCAGCGCCGAGGTAGCTTCGATGGTTGCTGAAGCCGCGCAGTTCGGAGTCGATGTGCCCTCATTCACTTTTGACTATCCGCGTGCGGTCGAACGCAAGAATGCCGTTGTGGCAGGTCTGCGCGAAGGAGTTGCCACCGTGCTTTCAGGAGTGACAGTAGTGCGTGGCGAAGCAGAGTTTGTCAATGCACACACCCTGCGGGTTGGCACCGAGGAATTCACCGCACCGAAGATTATCATAGCTACCGGCAGCCGCCCCGCCTCTCTGCCGATTGCCGGCGCCGAACTCGCCGTCAACAGCGACTTTGTGCTTGAAATGACCGCCCTGCCGGCATCTATGGCTATCATCGGCGGAGGAGTCATCGGCATGGAATTCGCCTCGATATTCGCTTCCTTCGGTGTGAAAGTCACTGTGCTGGAATACTGTCCGGAAATCCTGCCCCCCTTTGACGCCGAGGTTGCCAAGCGCCTGCGCATGAGCCTCAAGCGCCGGGGCATAGAGATAGTCACCTCCGCGCAGGTCACGGAGATAAAGCCCGGACTGAATGTGGAGTGCACCGTCAAAGGCAAACCCAAAACCTACACCGCCGACATGGTGCTCATGGCAGTGGGACGCACCCCGGTTGTGCCTGCCGGCGCAGCCGAAGCCGGCATCGGGCTGACACGCCGCGGAGCCATTGCCGTAAACGGCTCGATGGAGTCATCAGTGCCGGGCGTCTATGCCATCGGCGATGCCAACGGACTGTGCATGCTCGCCCACGCCGCCACAGCGCAGGGCAAAGTCGTTTTAGGAGAACAAATCAATCTCGACGTCATACCCTCGGCCGTGTTCACCGTGCCCGAATGCGCTATGGTCGGACTCACCGAGCAGCAGTGCGTCGACAAAGGTCTTGAAACAAAAATCGGCAAAGCCACATTCCGCGCAAACGGCAAGGCCATGGCCATGGGCGAGCCCGACGGACTCGTCAAGACTATCGTTTCCGCTGCCGACGGCTCTATCCTCGGCTGCCATATCTGCGGACCCCACGCCGCCGACCTTGTTCAGGAAGCCGCAACGGCCATGGCAGCCGGTATTCCTGCAAGCGCCTTGACCAACACCATCCACAGCCATCCCACCCTCGGCGAGGCTGTCGCCGAAGCAGTAAAAAAAGCGATAGAATGAGCCAGACTCCGCGCGTAAGCGTAATAATGATAACCTACAATCAGGAGCGGTATGTCGAGCAGGCAGTCAGGAGCGTCCTTGCCCAGCATACCGCTTTTGATTTTGAAATAGTCATTGCCGACGATGCCTCCACCGACTCAACACCCGCTGTCCTCAGCCGCCTCAGGGAGGAGAACCCGCAACGCATAAACCTCATCCTCAGGGAGTCCAACATCGGAGCCGCACCAAACTATCTCGATGCCTGGAGCCGCTGCCGCGCGCCATACATTGCCATCTGCGAGGGAGACGACCGATGGATGTCGCGCCGCAAACTCGCGCGCCAGGTAAAGTGGATGGACGCCCATCCCGAGTGCACGGTATGCTTCCACCGCGTAGCCAACTACTATCAGGAAAATTCCACATGGACCCTCAGCACCGCGGCCGCCAAAGCCGACATGACCCTCGAAGACCTTTCGCGCTCCAACATCATCACCAACCTCAGCGTGATGTACCGCGCCATTCCGCGCGCCGACATCCCCGCATGGGTTGCCGAAACACCACTCTTTGACTACGCCATGCACTCCCTCCACGCCGCCCGCGGAGCCATACGCTACCTCCCACACACAATGGCTGTTTACCGCCGCCACAGCGCCGGAATATGGAGCGGCGACAGACTCCGCGCTCTCCGACTCGCCGTAGAAATCCGCCGACGGCTGATGGCACACTTCGCGGGCAGTCGCCCCGAAGCGGTTGCCAACTGGCTCGATATGTTCGTAAGAAACTCCACCACCCTCGGCGCACTGCAGCTTGCCGCCGGCGATGATACCGCAGCCGCTTCAACAGCCGACGACATAGCGCGCACAACAGCTCTATACTCCAACTCGCCTATTGGCTATGACAAAGCCCTGCAAGGCATCCGCGATGCCGACCCCGGCGCAGGCGCGCGCCGCCCCGGACGCCTCCGCGCGCTCACACGCCTTATCCCCCTCCGCATCGGCGCCACTCTCCTCGACCGCGCGGGTGCAATAGTTAAAATCGGGGGTTAACTCACGTTATTATCTCCAAAATTGAGGTTTTTGCATTATCTTTGCGCTCCACAGGCGATGTTCACAAGTCACAATGTCTAATAATATCCCGCCTTACTAACGCAATTATGAAGTCATTTTTAAGAGTTTTTGCAATATCAGCGGCCATTCTATGCGCCGCAACAGCTGCCGCAGAGAGCCGCGGCGACAAGTTTGTAAAGCAGGCTGATGCCGCACTCGAAGCCAAAGAGTACGTCAAGGCACGATATTCCTATCTCAAGGCTTACGAAGCATACACAGCCCAGTCCGACGTGGCAAAAGCTGTGCCCGCAGCCGTAAATGTCGCAGCACTATATCACCGCGAGAATTTCTACAAAGAAGCATTCGAAACCCTCAACAGCGCAGAGCTTCATCTCAGCGACTATGAGAAAAACAACGACAAGCAGCTCCCCGCACTCCACTACCCCATTGCCCGCGAAAAGCAGCGCATGTATCTCAAGCTACGCAAGGCCGACAGCGCCCGCGACCAGCTCGCACGAATGACTACCTGGGCCAACGCTGCAGCCGACAGCGCACTCAATGTCGACCTCCTCAGCGCGAGCGCAAATGTGTACTACACATTCGGTCAGAACGACAAGGGCGACGCCGCCGTCAACCAGCTCATAGCCGCATACCTCTCCGCCAACGACTTCGACAAAGCCGACAAATGCTACAAAGACCTCATCGACATGGCTGTGCGCACAGGCAATGTGCGACTCACCCAGCGCGCCTACGACAAATACGTAGCCTGGGCCGACTCAGTGGCAGATGTCAAGGCCAACGCACGCTACGCCGCCCTACAGAAGCAGTTTGACGAATCACAGGCCGCTGTTGCCGAGCGCGACAGCTCCCTCACGGCCAAGACTGCAATTATAATAGGACTGATTGTCCTCGCCGCTATTCTTGCCGCAGCGCTTATATTCGTGGCGATTGGAATGCTGCGATACATGGCTCTCAGCCGCCGACAGAAAAAGGCTATCGCCACCGCACAGGAGCACAATGAGCTCAAAAACCGCTTCATCGCCAACATCTCCGCCCAGATGGAGCCAACACTCGACACCATGCCCGCAAACCTCCCCGCTGTCAAGGCACTCAAGGAGTTTGCAACCCATATCCAGCAGCTTTCCGACCTCGAAGCCCACCAGACAGAACTTTATCCCACAGAGGATGTCAATGTGGCCGCATTCTGCGAGAGCCTCGGCGAAGCCGTCAGAAGCAAGACAGCGGCTGATGTAACCGTTGTTGTCAACGCTCCCAAGATGAGCGCACCTATAAATGAGGAAGAGCTCCACAAGGTGCTCACCCATCTGCTCAACAACGCCGCCGAGTACACCCCCGCAGGAGGCAAAATCACCCTCGATTTCAAAAAACGCGGACCCCACAACATTCAGTTCATGGTCACCGACACCGGCTGCGGCATCTCAGAAGAGCAGCGCGCAACCCTATTCAAACCCTTTGCATCGGTGCGCGACCTCACCGGAGGCGACGGCCTCGGACTCCCCATCTGCGCACTCACTGTTGCGCGCATGAACGGCAACCTCCACCTCGATGAATCCTATACCCACGGCGCCAGATTTATCGTTGAGATTCACCCCTGAGGGCACGTTTATTAACTTTATATGGAGCGGCGGTTTGTTCAACCGCCGCTTTTCATTATGGCTATACCTGACCAAAAACTGTTTGCACTGTTTGCATATAATCACTAACTTTGCAGCTCAGGGCTTGCATTCTGCAAGTGTGATTATTAACAGATTTTGTTCAATTGGACCCATTTTACAGGGAATATAACACCACAATTACCGAAACTGTGGGAGAGGTAGAATTTACCCCCCCCCAGAACGCGTAATATCCTGATATGTAGCGATTTATATTCGCTATCACAATCCTTTTATACATATTTGGACAAATACTCCGGTCGCGGGGACATCTCGCGACCCCGGGGGAACGCACGGCAGCGGCAGAGCCGCCACAAGCCGCAGAGCGGCGTGTCAAGTATAGCCCCATGCAAGCGCAGCAGAGCTGCGCGCAGCTTGGGGTATAGCCCCCACACACAAGAGATTGCTGCAGAGCAGCAAATCAGCCACCAACAGATTTGCTACGCTGTAGCAACACCCATTAAACGAACCTTTTACCACAAGCTGCGCGGTGCGCAGCACCGCTTGCATGTGGCTACACCTGAAACGGTGCCATGCACCTCCCGGCTGCGCTGCAGCTCACCCTTGCGCCGCCCCATACCTAAATCACGGATATTCACTTATTTATTAACCAATCAAATACAGGAATGTATATGAAAAAAATTTTACTTTTATTATTCGCCGTCCTGCTTTTCGCCCCGCCGGGCAGGGCCGCAGAAGAAACGGTTGCTATTAAGGGTAATACATCTGTTTTTAGCATGTATAGAAGCGATGTATCTAAAACCTATTCTGCTAAAATCGTCTGCAATACATCGACTTTCTTCAATTTCTCGACAAGTTCTACAACGAGAATGAACCAAGGCTTTAAATTGCAGACTCTATCTATTACTGGCAGCGAAGGAACTGTGGTTTCAGGCACATTCGATCCAGACCAAGCCAATGCTATGCAAGGTTGCAGAGTTTATCAAGGTCTCGCGTTAAATACCACCGCTAACGGAACTTTCGATACTGGCGATGCATCTCGTCCTTTCACTACAATAACCATATCTACATCCGTGGCTTTTGCATCGGTTCCATTTACCGCATACGATGCAACGACAGATACTGAGTTACCGGCCTCAGCCTGGTCGATACCTACTGAAAAACCAAGCTGGTGTGATCATGCGAACGTATTCGTTTTAACACCATCAACTCCTTTGCAAAAAATTAAGATCGTTGCAAATTCTAGTGTCACAATAAGAGATTTAGGCTTCTCCTGGAAGGGTGCTATGGGTGCTCCGACTATTGGAACTCAGACAGAAGATAAGTTTGGTTATCCGAAGTACGATGATGCTACTAAGACACTTTCCTTCGTTGACAAAGACGTCGATATTGTTGTAAACGACCCCGGAGGCACAAAGCTCGTATATGCTATCGGTGACGAGGAGATTACGACTGAAGGCAAGGAGCTGACCGTTATTGAGGGCAAAGCCACAATTTCACTCAAAGACAAGGCTTTCGGCTCAAAGACTACTGTCAAAGTGATGGGCTACGACGGTGAGAACGCAGGCAAGGTGCTGACATTCACTGCCGAGCGCGTGACTGCGCCTATCAATGCTGCCGTGGGCAATCTCACCGCCGAGCAGTATGGCTATCCGAAGAAGTATGACTCAGGTCTGGTTGAATACCTCAATTCCGACATCACTCTGCCGTTCAGCGTGCCTGACGGAGTCACGAAAGTGCTCTATACTATTGACGGTGCCGACCCGATTCAGTACGGTCGCCCGCTTGAGGTAACTAACGGCACAGCCTCCCTGACCCTTGCCGGCACAGCCGTTGAGCAGGTCACCACAGTGAAAGTGGTGCCGGTCGAAGGTGACATTATAGGTCAGACTCTCCAGCTCGTATGCAAGCGAGTGAAGACTCCTACAGCTCCCGCCACCGCCCCGCATCTCGTCGGCTATTTCAGCGGCGACGCTCCCACAACACAGATTACCGCCAATCTCTCTACAATCAACTTTTATGGCCAGGCCGCCATGCAGTTCACCTACACCGATCAGCTCTATTACGGCGTGTTTGATAAAAGCCAGGTTGAAACGATTGGTGGTGTTGAACACTTTGTCACGGCCCTCCAGCCTGCTGAACTTACCAATATCAACGGCTTGCAGTGTCTTGTTGTAACAGACGACATATTCCTCCGCGACGAGTATGCCGACCCTGTTACAGAGATGATACTTATCGTAGCGCAAGCCAATGAGGTAGGCAAGGGTCCGCTGCTTCAGATTCCGATGAGAATCAAGAGCCCCGACGCACCCGACGTGCGCCCGGCAAGCGGCTATATCGAGGACAGAGGCAATATCACGTTTATCAACAACAGCCTGAGAATCAGCATAACTCCTGCAAACAATGACTACGCCGGCACCTCTTTCATTGAATATCAGATGGCCGAGGCAAACGGCAACACCTGGCCCACAGAGCCTACAAGCCCCGACAACTGGACCAGAGTATCATTCTCCGGCAACGAGGCTGTCACTATCGGCAACAATGAGCAGCCGTTCTGCACCGGACGCTTCTTCGTGCGCGCCGGCAGACCCGCCGGAGAGGGCAGCAGCCTGATGGTGTTCAGCGAACCGACATATATCGACATCACACGCATGAATGCGGATGCTATCAGCCTCGCCGACAAGACCGGATGGACAGAGGGCAAGCTGGTGCAGAACGCCGACGACTGGAAAATCACCGGCTTCTACCACACCAACGCCCCCGGCACTCCCGATTACATCTATGTGACTGACGCCAACGGAAATGTCATCAAAATAGTGGGCAAGGACATCACCAAAACCCACGCGGCTTACGCCAACATCATGGAGGGTAGCTCAGCGTCACACACCTGGCTGATACCCGCCGGAGGCATGACCGGACGCATACACTTTGCGGAAGGCAACAATCTCACAGAGATACACATCACCAATACCGCAGGCACAGAGAGCTTTATCAGCTTCCTGGCGCAGGCTCCGGTGCAAAACGACGGCTTCCCGGTGGCACCCCAGCCTGAAAACCGCACCACTATCGACGGCGCTACCGACTTCAACCGCTACGTGGAGCTGCGCTCGCTCACATGGCTCGGCGCCAACAACGAAATGGAAATGACCGACGGCACACGCCTGCCGATATACACACGTCTGCAGGGCACAGCTTTCAGTGCCGATCAGCTCAACAGCCTCGAAAAGGGCAAGCTCTACCGCGTCAAGGGATTTATCGGCATCGCCGACGGCAACCTGTCCATATTCCCGATAGCGAAAATCGACCAATGCCCCGGCACTCCCAGGCTCTTTGCGCCAAACCCCGTCGGCGAACCCGAGGAGGGCAAGGATTATGTGGCTGTCAATGCCATTTCGCCTATTGTGGAATTCACCGTCAAGGGCAATGCCCACGGAGAGTCAACCTTCAAGTACAGCCTCAATGACGGACCTCTCAATGATGTTGAAAACGGCAAGATACCCGTAAGCCTTACCGACGGCTCAATCACCAGACTCAGCGTCTACGCCGTGCTCGGCGACATGACGAGCCTTGTGCCCGCCAAGGTGGAAATCACCAAGGTCGCGGCTACTGCCGTAAGCAGCATCAAGGACTTCAAGGAAGATGTCTTTGCTGATTTTGAAGCTACCAAAAACACCGTTTATCAGCTCACCGACGGCAAGGTGCTCGTTGAGAAAATCACTCCTTATTATCTATATGTGCGCGACTATACCGATGACCAGAATATAGCTATGGGCGACGAAGGCTATATGCACCGTCTGCTCATACGCAACGACAATCACTGGAATGCCGATATCGCTGCAGGTGACGAAGAGCGTCCCATCGAAGTTGGCGACCTGCTCACAGGATTCGCACTCAGCGCCGAGGACTTCAACGGCAATATTGTCAGCAACAGCACCGGCTATGCCCGCACATTCAGGTTTGCCGGACAGGACAAGGACAATGCGCTCATTGCCGAGGAGAGAACGGTCAACAGCACCTTCACCCTCACCAATGAGGACCGCATGCGTCTGCTCACCCTCAAGGGAGTTACTGTAAGCAAGAGCGGCAACGCACCTGACATCACCTACACCCTCGAATTCGAGGCCGGCCAGCAGGTGAGAATGCGCATCGGCGACATCTTCGAATTCCGTGGAGGCTGGGCCGAAGCCTACGAGGCCGGCACTCCCTTCAACCTCACCGGAGTTGTGCTCATCGACGGCAAGGACACCGGCAAATTCTCCTTTGCCCTGCTCGATTTCAGCGGCACAGAGAAGCTGTCAGCTCCGGCTGTTCATCTAAAGGGCGCAACAGATGGCATTGACGACATCGAGCAGCCGTTCAACACCGGCAGCATAGTAATGAGCCTCCCGACCGACCTTCCCGAGGAAGCTAAGGAGGGCGCTAAGATATTCTACACCACCGACGGCACCGACCCGCTCAACAATATTGCAAGCCGCAAGGAGTACACCGGCGAAATAGCACTTGGCGACACAGACATGGAAATCCGCGCTTTCGTCGCAGCTCCCGGCTACACTCCGAGTAACGTTGTGCTCCGCCGCTTCATCAGGAGCAGCCGCGACGTGCAGTTTATCCTCAACTTCCTGCAGACCGCCCAGGAGGGTCAGACATACCGCTTCACCGGCGACACAAAGATTGTTGCCGTTGGCGGTGACTACATATTCGTTGCAGGCCGCGTCGGCCACTACCTGCCTATCCGTCGCACCGGCGGCTGGGACGGCATTGCCGGCATCGAACCCGAAAAATACCTCAGCGGATTCACCGTAGGATTCGACATTGACGAAAGCGGCAACAGAGTGGCTGTGGCTGACGGATTCGAAAGCACTTTCGCTCCAGCCGAGACCTGCGACCGGGAGATTTCGTATGTGCCCGACGAGGCAACCAAGCTCAACAGCGACACTCACCCCCGCCGTCTTGTGCACCTGCGCAACGTTAAGGTCTGCGCTCCCGCAGAAGCTGCCGCACTCGCTGACGGCAACATCGCCTGGACCATCACAGAGAGCGCCGACGGAGGCACACACGCACTCATACCCGGCAAGCTCGGAGAAGTGAAGATTACCGAGCGCGACAGCGAGGGCAACGAAACTGTGTCAAACGAGTTTGTTGACGGCAAGAGCTACGACATCACCGGCTTCGTGATGCTCAACGAGGCTCGCGAGGCTGCGATGGAAATGTGGCCCCTTGAAGCAACCGCGCTGCAGACAACTGCCGCGGTCAAGGCATCATTCAGCACCGGCACTATTGCTGACCCCGCCGATGAGGACGGCACAATACCCGTGCGCTTCGAGGGCATGACAATGGTGACACTCACCTGCGACACTCACAACGCCACCATCTACTACGCTCTCGGCAAAGGGTCCGACAATCTGAAGTGGTACGAGTACCAGCGTCCGTTTGCCGTCACCGCCGACGAGTATATCCACGCCAAGGCTGTTGCCACAGGCTGCATCGAGAGCGGACACACCCACATCGCTCTCACCGCGCTCGCACAGAGCGGTGACATAGCTTTCACCCCCGTTGCCGCCGACGGCGAGACAACCCTGACCATAGCTGCCAAAGGCGAGGTTGCCGAAGGCACTGTAATCTGGTACAGCACCGGCACCGACCGCAGCTGCAACACGGTGTACAGCGCTCCGCTGACCTTTACAGAGGAGACCCTCGTGCACGCCTGCCTGCAGGAGCCGGGCAAGAGCAAAGGCGCAGTCTACAGCATCCAGGTCATGGTGATGGACTACCCCGAAGTGCCTGAAGTGCCCGAAGACATCGAAGCCAAGGGCAACAGCCTGCGCTTCAGCCAGAACATCACCGAAGAGGGCTGGGTGGTAGTGACCATCGAACCAGTAACCCCGGTTGAGGGCGGCACAATCTACTACACTACCGAAGCGGGCAAGAAGCTCCCCGGCGAGGGCATCAGGTATGAAGCCCCGGTAGTCATGAAGGAGAGCGGTGTGATTATCGCTGTCATGACCATCGAAGGCAAGCCCGCAAGCCAGGCTTACGAAACCACCGTATGGGTTGTGCCCGTGACCACTGGCATCGACGGCATCGAGGGCGAAGGAGAGAGCGCAGTCAGAGTTGACGGCAGCGACATCATAGCTCCCGAAGGCAGCGAGGTCTACGACCTCACCGGCCGACGTGTTAACCCCACCGGACTTGCTGGCGGAGTATACATCGTCCGCACACCGGGCGGCAAAGCCGTGAAGGTGAGAGTATGATATGGACTATTCGATAAAAGCATTGACCGCCGCGGCATCAAGACCGTGAGGCTGACACTTCCGCACAATCCCCGGTCAATTATATAATCATATCCAATTACAGTATTTCTGTATAATAACCGGCGCCGGTTCTCGCGAGAGACCCGGCGCCTTTCTTTTCACATACTCTAAAATCAACTGCAAGTTACTTATCTCGTAATAAATCATTATTGTAAAGGACTACGTCAAACCGAAAAGAAACACGCAAGGCATAGTTACACTCGGCTTAATAGACTTTCTACTTAACCCCGAACAATTAGAACTGACGTGAACGTCTGGGTCGAATATTCCGGAATGTAAGTTATAGAGATACAAAAAAGTCCCGCAAACGCGGGACTTTTTTGTCTGTGTGGGTGAACTGTTTACTTGCGGTCGGAGAGGTAGATATCGCCGCGGACAAGGTCGGCAAAAAGGTCGGCATAGCGCTCTGCCACAGCTTTGGCATAAGCGGCGCCTTTTGCTGCGGTGGCGGCCGAGGGGTCGCCTATGCCGGTGTCGGTGCTGACTTTGCTCCAGTCGCGCGGCAGCCATGCGATGCCGTCGCAGAGACTCTGGGCGGCGAAGCCCGTGTATTTGCCGCGACCGGCTTCCTCAAGTCTTACAAGCTCCGGATGATAGTGCATCATCACCGAGGTTTCTAGTTCATCGGCATGGTCGCCGGGATTGTCGAAATACTCCTTTGCAGGCGCTACCTTAAACCACTCGCTGGATGCGATTAGCATACCGGGCATATCCACGGCAAGGTCGCGTATCATGCCCTTGAAAGTGTTGCCTCCGTGCCCGTTTATAATCACGAGCTTGTCGATGCCCTGATTGTAGAGCGACGACGCTATGTCTGACAGCACAGCCATCTGGGTTGCGTGGCGGTAGTGCACACAGAATTTCAGGTCGCGCTGACCCGGATTCTGAGCTCCGAGGGGAAGCGGAGGCATAACCATCACATTGAATCCGTACTTCTCACGGGCGATGACTGCGGCATCGACAGCAATGTCGTGCGACAGGATGGCGTCGGTGAGATACGGCAGATGCATATTATGGGGCTCTGTAGCACCCCACGGCAGCACTGCGAGCGCGTAAGCGACATCGCGGGTGCTGCCGTAGTTTGCAACAGACAGGTCAAGCTGTCTTTCCATATCAATGTATCAGAATTTAATTTCGGCAACTTTGTCGGTGCGGATGCGCGGCTTGAGCTCGCCGCCGATGAGCACAACGCTCTTGCCGTCGGGGCTGAGCACTGACACTGCTCCGGCTCGTGCGGCCTCGGGGTCGGTGTCGGCTATGCTCCATGTCGAAGCCACGGGATCAAACACAAGCACGAGGTCATTGAAGCGATACCACTCTATCGGATGGCTCAGATAGTCGGGAGCCTGGTTGCGCAGAGCCTCGAGGAACACATCCTTGTTGACTCCGCCGGTAACAACAATGCGTCCGTCAGGCAGAGTCACGGCTGTGCCGCCTCCGGTGCTCACCTCCTCGCCCTTGCTGTTGACAGGCGCGGGAAGAGCCGACCATTTGTCGGAGTCGGGATTATACATGAGTCCGTCGCAGTTGAGCGAAGCCTCGCGGCCCTCACCTTTGCCGGCAAATCCGCCCCACATATAGAGGCGAGTCTTGCCTTTGGCATCCTTTGAAGCGGCAAGCACGGGCTGCACGCGGGGATTGCCGGGGAATGAGCGGAGCTGTTTCCAGCCTGCGGCGGTTTTGTCGAGGTCCAGGCAGTAGATAGAGTTTGACGGAGCGCCGTTGACATTACCGCCGGCGATATAGACCTTTCCATCTGCATAGCAAGCCGCCATATTATCGACTGTTGCGGGCAGCGAAGGCAGTTCCTTCACTTCCACATTGCCCGCGCCGCTGAGGATATACGCTTTCGATAGCGCCTCGCTCGCGGTGGTGCCACCGATTATGACGATGCCCCGGGGAGTGGTTGCGGACGCTCCGTAAGCCATCGGCGCGGGGAGCTTGCCGACAACGGTGGTGTTGACTCCTTCCGGAGTGACCTCAAGGGCGTAGATGCTCTGATAGAATTTCTTCTGACTGCCCGGAGCCATGGGGTTTACCGGGAAGTTGCAGCCGCCGGCGCGCAGTATGCGTCCGTCGGCAACTCCTGCAAAGCAGGCTGACACACCGGAAGCTATGCCCTCCTCGCTGTCGGGAGCCTCACACACGGCGATTTTGAATGTCGAGGCGGGAAGATTGTCTGAGTTCACGAGATTCGCTCTGGTAAATGGCTGCCAGGCGTAGCGCACAAAGCGCGGATTTGTAATGTCCATATTGGTAAGTTTGATTTTATTGTCTGCGATTATTTCAGCCGTGGCGGGATAGTAGAGTCCGTCAGTGGCTGCCACCTCGAATGTGCGCGGAGCGGCGCCGTCGGAAGTGGTCATGCCCTTGCCATAGTTCATGGTCAGGATTACAGTGCCGGGAGCGACAACCCTGGCGCATTTCGGCAGCGGACCTGAGGGGGTGACATTGCCCATGCTGTACACCCTATTGAGCGCCTGACGGGCGAGACGCTCGCCGATGGGACGCTTGTTGCGCGGATGCACGTCAAGCGAGTCGCCATGGTCGGAACTGACAGCCATGGCTGTGCCGGGGACAGAGAGAGCCAGACGGCGCTGACTGTCGCGGAACGATGGCCACGACGGGCGGTTGATAGAGCTGAGCTGAGTGAATATGAACGGCAGCTGAGGCTCGCCCCAGGTGCCGCGCCAGCTGTCGACGAGGAGTCTGAACAGATTCTCATGCACCTCTATATTATGGGCATTGCTCTCGCCCTGATACCATATCACGCCTGCAATCGGATATGCCGCAAGCGGGCGTATGCCGGTAGAGAATAGGTAGGTAGGCTCATAGGGATGGCGCCGCGCGGGGTTGTTGCCTATATTTTTAAGCGCCCTGCCCTGCGCCCACTTCTGCACATAGTCGTTCTTGTGCCAGTTGACAATCGCTTCGGGCATTCCGTGCTCCAGAGTCTCGATGTCAATCCATGACTCGGTCGTTGACCCGCCGATAGCGTTCATGATGATGCCAACGGGCACATCGAGGCTGTCGCGCAGCATCTTGCCGAAATACCATGCCACTGCCGAGAATGGGGCTGCGGTTGAGGCATCCGATTTCTGCCAGGAGGACGGAAGATAATATTTGAGAGCGTCAAGCGAATCAAGGTCGGCCTCATTCCATACAATATTGTTGGTCACTACTCTCGGCTTCATGTCAAACAGCCGCAGAAGCGGGTCTGTGAAGATGGCTGAATCCTGCTTGAATGTAGTGCTCCAGTCAAGATGAAACTCCATGTTGCTCTGACCTGATGCGAGCCACACCTCACCTACGGCCACGTCTGTGTATGTAAGAGTCTGCTTGCCGTCGCTCACGGTCATGGTGAGTCCGGTAGCCTCAGCCATAGGCGGCAGAGTCACCGCCCACCGGCCGCGGTTGTTTGCCACCGCCCTTACCTTAGTGCCAGCAAGGCTTACGGCAACATTCGCCCCGGCGTCTGCGGTACCACTGATGTTGAGCGGCTTGTAGCGCTGCAGCACCATGCCGCTGCCATACACCGGAGGCATTTTCAGACCGCCGTAATTGCCTGTTATGGCGCTGTAGACGCTTTTGGCAAGGACAGTTGCGCCGGCTGCATTGGGATGAATGCCGTCGCTGAGAAGATTCTGCCTGTCGCGCAGGTCGTCGCCGAAATCAATCAGCTCCGCGTCGGCAACCTCTGCCACATCTACAATAGCCTTTCTTATCAGGTCGCGCCACTCGCGGGTGCCGCTCTTGAAGCGGTAGTGCTTGCTCGAGAGCGGCGACAGGTTGGCGAGAATCACTCTCACCTCAGGATTTACAACCCTGAAGGAATCAATCATCGCCAGATACTCCTTTACAAACCGGTCGCCGAAGTCAGGCCAGTTGCGCGGGTCGGTGTCATTGACCCCGAGGTGCATCACAAGTATATCGGGGCGAAATGCCACAGCGTCGGCAAATTCGGGCGACTTGATATAAGGATTATGCCCCTCGGTAAGCAAAGTGGCTCCGGAACGTCCGAAGTTACCCACATTGTAGGAGTCGCCGAGCATCTTGCCGAGCTGTCCCGGATAGTTGTTCACCTCACGGTTTTCGACAAGCATGCCGTAGGTTATACTGTTGCCTACGCAGGCTACTCTGATCGGTTTTGCCGCAGAAACGGCAAAAGCCGCCGCTCCTGCGAGCAGGACCACGGCGGCTTTTGTTAAAAATGTTCTCATTTACCTTGCTTTTGCAGTATGTTGTCTATAAGCATCTGACTCTTTATCAGCATCCTTGGTATGTGGAACGGACCCTTGAAGAGGTTGCCCTTCGCAGGCTGCGCCACCGAACCGTCGCGATGCAGATAGCCAAACCATTCGCCATACACCGGGTCGGGAAGGAACTCGTAAGCCCAGTCATTGGCGAGCCGGTGCATCTCGAGATAGCGGGTGTCGCCCGTAGCCTCGTATGCGTAAAGCGATGCTATGACCGCTTCGGTCTGCGGCCACCAGAACTTCATGTCCTGTGAATAGTCCTGAGCGGGAAATCCCTTGCAGTCGCGGAAGTTGATGATGCCGCCGAACTCCTCGTCCCAGCCCCATTCCCAGGACCAGTCGAGAATCTGCAGCGCCATCTCCTTGATTTCCTTGCCGTAGCCTTCGTCCCAGCCGCGGTATTTTGCTTCTTCGAGCAGGAACCATGCGGTTTCTATACAATGACCGGGGTTGATGACACGGCCGTTGATAGTGTCGATGAGTTCGCCTTCGGGCGTCACCATCTCAAGCAGCGCCTTGTACTCCGGATGGATGAAATAGCGGCGGATTGCTTCGATGCTCTTCTCTATCTGCTCGTTGAGCGCCGGGTCGGCGATAGCCTCGCGGATGCGTGCGGCAGTGTTGATCAGAATCATCGTCACAGAGTGACCGATAGCGCGCTGGGTCGGCAGATATTTCGGCTCGAGAATGCTGGGAGTGTTGATAAAGCGCTCTATGTCCTTGAAGAGCTTGAGCGCCTTTTCAGCATAAGCCTTGTCGCCGGTAGCGAGCGAATACTCCGACATTGCTATCGCGGCGAAGCACTCGCTGAACACATAGCGGCGCTTGCGTAGCGGCATGCCGTCGGCAGTGACATCGAAG
>JAIDJW010000074.1 GCA_029052015.1 Paramuribaculum sp.
GTGTAAGGATGAATTCCGGTGTAATAAATCTCAGTGGCGAGAGTCATAGGTGTCGGAGTGAAATCCTGCACCTGCTCAAGATGCATATTCAGCTCTTTGGTCTTGACAGCGAGTTTTGCCATATCAGCTTCGTGGCATCCGGGGTGACTGGAAATAAAATATGGTATCAGCTGCTGTTTCATGCCACAGCGACGGTTTACACTGTCAAAAACCTTTTTGAAATCATAGAAAAGGCTGAATGACGGCTTACGCATCAAAGACAGAACGTTGTCCTCGGTATGCTCGGGAGCGACCTTGAGTCTGCCGCTCACGTGCTTTTCTATAAGCTCTTCGTTATATCGCCGATTTGCCGCATCCGTCTCACGGTTGCCGGTGTGGTGCATCGACAGATCATAGCGAACCCCGCTGCCGATAAATGATTTTTTGACGCCGGGCAACGCATCAACGCTGTGATATATGTCAAGCAGCGCCGAGTGATTCGTGTCAAGATTAGGACAGACGACGGGGTGAAGGCATGAGGGACGGAGGCACTTGGAGCAAATCCCGGTATCTTTACCTTTCATTCCCCACATATTTGCACTCGGACCGCCTAAGTCGCTGATGTATCCCTTGAAGTCGGGCATGGCTGTGACTTTTTTTGCCTCCCGCAATATAGATTCTTTGCTTCGCGATGCGATAAACTTGCCTTGATGAGCAGATATGGTGCAGAAAGCGCATCCTCCAAAGCAGCCACGGTGCATGCACACCGAGTGCCTGATCATCTCGTAGGCGGGAATTGTCTTGCCATAGTAGCGCGGATGGGGCAGTCGGGTGTAGGGGAGGTCAAATGACGCATCAACCTCGGCGGTTGTCATTGGCGGAAGCATCGGGTTTACTTTCACAGCGAAATCGTTGTGAAGTTGCCATAAAGTAGCGCCATGTATCCTGTTGCTCTGCTGCTCGATGTGCTTGAAGTTTTCAGCCTGGCAACGCTTGTTTTTCAAACAGTCAGAAAAAGAATGGAGCACAATATTGTTGTCTGTGCTCATTGACGGAGCGAGCTCTTTCGGCAGTCTTACCACAGTCTGCTCAATGTCAGTGATATCGGCAATCTGCTCTCCGGCTTCAAGGCGTCGTGCGAGTTCCACAATGGGCTTCTCACCCATGCCGTAAACTATTATGTCGGCAGCAGCATCAGCGAGAATGGAGGGGCGTAACCTATCCTGCCAGTAATCGTAATGTGACAAGCGTCGGAGCGATGCTTCTATACCACCGGCAATGACCGGTGTGTCTGGGAACAGTTCTTTGAGTATCTTGCTGTAGACAATTGTAGGGTAATCCGGACGTGCGCCATGTCTTCCGCCGGGAGTGTAGGCGTCATCGCTGCGGCGGCGCCGGTTGGCGGTATAGTGGTTGACCATAGAGTCCATGGCGCCTGCGGAGACTCCGAAAAACAATCTCGGAACTCCGAATTTCTTAAAGTCGCGGAGGTCGTCCCGCCAGTTGGGCTGCGGCACAATAGCCACCTTATAGCCGGCGGCCTGTAGCGTACGTCCGATAACAGCCGCTCCAAATGATGGATGGTCTACGTAAGCATCTCCGCTGAAAAGCACAATGTCCGGACACTCCCAGCCAAGTGCTTTCATCTCTTTCACACTTGTGGGCAAATACAGAGTTATGTCACGGGTGCTGTCTATCATTCTGTCAGACCTTTAAGTATTTCTTCCATTTTTATGACTTCGTCGCGTAGACGTGCGGCTTCCATGAATTCCATCGCTTTTGCTGCCTCAAGCATTTCGTTGCGTTTGCGCGTTATGCATCGCTCAAGCTCGGCTCTGTTCATATATCCGATTACCGGGTCCGCAGCGATATCTACTGATGTTGTATACTCGCTTTCGTAAGGCAGCGGTTTTGGCGTTTCTTTGATAGGGGATTTAAATGACGAGCCCTTTGCGCCACCGCGAGATTTGGCAGGAGCTACTTCATCAACATTCTTGTCAAGACCGATAATTCTGTCGCGGGCCTTGACTATGGCTGTGGGTGTTATGCCGTGCTCTTCGTTGTATGCGAGCTGGATAGAACGGCGTCTCTCCGTCTCGTCTATGGTCTGACGCATACTGTCGGTAATCTTGTCGGCATACATTATCACTTTTCCTCCGAGGTTTCGCGCTGCACGGCCAACTGTCTGTGTGAGTGAGCGGTGGCTGCGTAAGAATCCTTCCTTGTCGGCATCAAGAATAGCAACAAGTGACACCTCCGGCAAGTCAAGTCCTTCGCGCAGCAGGTTCACACCTATCAGCACATCATATATGCCCGCACGCAGGTCATCCAGTATGCGTATGCGTTCAAGGGTATCCACATCACTGTGTATATACGCTGCTTTGATATTCAGTTTCAGAAGATAATCGTTAAGTTCCTCGGCCATGCGCTTGGTGAGAGTGGTTACAAGTACCCGCTCGTTTGCCTCAATGCGTTTTTCGATTTCTTCCAGCAAGTCATCAATCTGATTCAGCG
Organism: Paramuribaculum sp.; assembly: GCA_029052015.1. Classification (GTDB taxonomy): domain Bacteria; phylum Bacteroidota; class Bacteroidia; order Bacteroidales; family Muribaculaceae; genus Paramuribaculum. Next base: position 2,494 of record JAIDJW010000074.1, read on the forward strand.
AGGGCTTCACTTCGATAATCGGGTCAAGAAGTCCGGTAGGCCTGATGATCTGTTCAACCACCACACCCTCGCTTTTTTCGAGTTCATAATCGGCAGGAGTGGCGCTGACATATATAACCT
>JAIDJW010000075.1 GCA_029052015.1 Paramuribaculum sp.
GTTTTGTTATAAGATATTTACTAAGCCAACACTTTACAAAATTATAGGACAATATATCTAAATTATATAAAAAAACTCCGTCCATTTTGCGAAATGAACGGAGTTCCACAGGTTGTTTCTAACAATTAGTTCCAGGTAAATTTTACTGTACTTTCGCCGGGATGGTCGTCATCCTTCACATCAAACATGGTGGGATAACCGTTTGGGTTCAGCGTCCAGATAAATTCACACAGTTCATCTTTATCATCATATTCGTAGCACGCTACTGCCAGATTTTTAGGACCTTTGCCGAGCATACCGGCATAATAGACCCATTCAAAATCGTATACTTCGACAGGATATATATCCTCAAACATGAAGATAGCACCCTTGTTTTCGATTGCAGCAGGATAGTCTGATGATGTGTACTTATATTTGTAGTTGTCCCAGCTGCCATCGCCTTTGAATGTTTGGATGATATTATCATCTTTCCATTGAAGTGTGACAGAATACTTACCGTCGCCCTGTACATCTTTATACCTGTGTCTTGCATTAGTTAGATGGCCTTGTGCATCGTATGTAAATGCCCATTCACCCTCTTCATTCTCATTCGGGTTATCCGATGTTGCCTTTACATACGACTCGCTGACAAAGCCATTGCTACCGATTGTCATATCATATTCGATTTTGGCACCGCTTTCAACGACAGTCATCTTAACATTGTTGGATTTTTCAGTTGCACGGCTCTGAGCAGGATAATCAAAAGTAATCACCTTACCGTCAGCAGTCCGTATTTCAGTAACGAGCCCTTCTGAATTACGGTTGATTGTTGTGCCGGCTACAGACTTAGGCATTTGACCGGTAAAGACATTGGATGGATTTACCACTCCGGAAGTCTCATTTCCACCCGGCTCGTCGTTGCCATCACTGCAGGATGTCACACTGACACACATGGCGGCCACAAACATTAGAGCTACACTTTTTAATAATTTACCCATTGTTATTACACTTTTTTGTCTTCCCAGCCCCCTCGGAAGAGTATACTTAAAATACGAAAGCGCAGGGACTGTTAACCTATTTCAAGAGATGGGCGTCTGGAAATGCCTTGAACTGAACTAAGCAACAGTCTCCCACGCCATATACATGACGCGAGAGATGTCAACTCATTCCCGTTCGTAAGTTTTCCAGACTTTATCTCTGAGAATCAGTTAAACACTTTCGTGTATTCTTTATTCCGCAATGTCTGCCGCAGCAACGGCGATGCAAAATTAATTATTTTTTTTGATTCAGTGAATCTTAAACTACACTTTCAAAATTGCTTCCGCCATTTGCATATATGTTGCCTGTTTTTTGACCTGTTTGCACGAGTTTTCGCTTTCCGCGCATCGGTATGCCTCGACGAATCAGCAGGCACTTGGCGTGAATGGAGCTGCAACAGTATTCAGCCGGCTAAATTTCCTCGAAAACTCCTCCTTGTGTGAACTGAAGTTAAACCCAAACGCTCTCTAAGATTCTGTAACATAATCGGGCGGGATTTTTTCGTAACTTTGCAGACTGCAATTTTATGAAAAAGACTCTTATAATATATATCCTATGGATAGTTTGCGCCGCGAATGCTGCTGGCGCTTCCATTGCTGTAGAGGGTGGCGGCGCAAATGTCATCGCCGTCGATGTACCTGCTTCGACCGGACTTGCCAAGGTGTATGTTGTGCACAATATCACCGGGCTTAATGCGGTATATTCTCCTGACAGCAAGGGCACTGAGGTGACGTGGTGGGAGTTCGGCGCCGATGGCGCGGCATATTCGCGACAAATCGGCAGCGGCTATGAGATAGCTCCCGAAGCAAATACCGGCTACTACGCCGAGGAGGAGGGGAAACGAACATATATCTGGATTACGGACTATGACAGCGCGCCATTCACCGCCGGGACTCTGAGCGTGACTGAGGCTGACTGCTCGGGGGTGACCCTGCGGTTTGACGGCAACGCCGCTCCCCTCCACTACCGCGCCATAAACGGACGCCTGATGGAGATAGACCGCGAGATTGAGTTGAGCTATTACACCCTGACCGCACAGGAGCAAACGTTTGCCCAGACTGAAATAAGCCGCAGCTACTCATCACTCGGCGATATGGTTACGGTGCAGGCACCGCTGTGCGCAACGCGGTTCCGCATCTCCGGCGACAGCTTCCTGCGTCAGTGGGGCGAGGAAATAGTGTGCGAGAGCGAGAGCTTCAGCCCGGTTGCCGTGGAGGGCATCGCATGGGCAGAGCAGACGGTCCGCGACGTGCCCAACGAGCAGAAGATCGGCGACACGACTTTCGGCGGCTCGGCTCCGGTGGAGATGCAGTTTCGGGCGTCGGTAAGCGATGCTGCTGTGTTTACGGAGTGGCAGCTTGCCCGCGATGCCGATTTTGCCGACATCACTCTGCGCGAGCAGTCTACCGAGTTCGACTATACTTTCAGCGAAACCGCCACAAGCTACGCACGCTTTGTGTGCGCCAATGCCGCCGGTGACTGCGAATGGACGAGCGATGTGTTTACAATAGCCGTGGGCGAATCGCGCCTGCGTTGTCCCAACGCATTTTCCCCCGGAGCCTCCGAGGGGGTAAACGATGAGTGGAGGGTAAGCTACAGGTCCATCACCGAGTTTGAGTGCTTCATTTTCAACCGGCTCGGGGTAAAGATGGCAGAACTGCACTCGCCCGACCAGGGATGGGACGGCCGATACAAGGGCAAACTCGTCAGACCGGGAGTGTACTATTACGTCATCAAGGCTCTCGGAGCCGATGGCAAGCGCTACAATCTCAGCGGTGACATAAATATTGTAGGATCACGGTAATAGAGATATTATATCTAAGCATATATTTATAGATTATGAAAACTATACACATATTACTGACAGCCGCTTTTATCGCCATGGGAGCATGCGCGGCCAAAGCGCAGATACCGGTGGTGAATCCGCAGATTCCTGCTTCGGTGATATTTGCAGGTCAAAAAACCAACCTTGACCGTGCGGATATGTACGAGCGCTATGACCGCGAGCTCACCGCGCTGGCCTATACCCACGGCAATGTGCTGCTCACAATAAAGAGGGCAAACAAATACTTCCCTATGATGGCGCCGATACTAAAGCAGTATGGCGTGCCGCTTGACCTTATGTATCTCGCCTGCATTGAGAGCTACCTCAATCCGCGAGCCTACTCCGGCGCCAAGGCAGCGGGGCTATGGCAGTTCATACCCTCGGCGGCAAAGCAGTACGGACTTGAGGTCAACGAATTTGTGGACGAGCGCTATCATCCGGCCAAAGCCACCGCCGCCGCCTGCAAATATCTCAAAAGCATGAAAGCGAAGTTTGGCAACTGGGAGAGCGCCGCTGCGGCATACAACGGCGGCGGAGGGCGCATCTCCCGTGAGCTTGAGACGCAAGGGGCCACAAGCGCCTACGACCTGTATCTCACCGACGAGACATCGCGCTATATGTTCCGACTGCTCGCTATGAAAGAAATCATGGAAAATCCTGCCAAGTACGGATTCAGACTCAACGCAAATCAGCTTTACTACCCGGTTGAGTGCCGCACGGTAAAGGTGACCGGCCCGGTGGAGGACTGGCCAGCATGGGCACGCCAGCAGGGAACGAACTACAGCACCCTGCGCGAACTCAATCCGTGGATAAGGGCTAAATCGCTTCCCAACAAAACCGGCAAGACTTACGAGGTGCTTGTGCCCAAACCGGGCGCCATGATGCGTAGCGCCCAACAAAAGAATGTGTACAATCCCAAATGGACAGCAAAACAATAAACGAAAATCAAGACAGACGGCTCACGGTGCTCGGCGCGAGGGTGCACAACCTCAAGAATATCGACGTGAGCATTCCCCACAACTCGCTCACTGTAATAACCGGACTGAGCGGTAGCGGCAAGTCATCCCTGGCATTCGACACCATCTATGCCGAGGGGCAGCGCCGCTATATCGAGACATTCAGCGCCTACGCGCGCAATATGCTCGGCAACCTCCAGCGGCCGGATGTCGACAAAATCACCGGACTCAGCCCGGTGATAGCCATCGAACAGAAGACGGTCAACCGCAACCCGAGGAGCACCATCGGCACCACCACGGAGATATATGACTTCCTGCGCCTGCTCTATGCCCGCGCGGGAGAGGCTCGCAGCTATATCTCGGGCGAGCCGATGATAAAATATACTGAGGAGAAGATTGTAGACCTTATTCTCTCGAAGTTCAATGAAAAGAAGATCTACATCCTTGCCCCGCTGGTGAAGAACCGCAAAGGCCACTACAAGGAACTGTTTGAGGCGTTAGGCAAGAAGGGCTACCTCAACGTGAGGGTTGACGGCGAGCTCCGCGAAATTATTCCCGGCATGAAGCTCGACCGCTACCGCAACCATTCGGTAGAGCTTGTCATTGACCGCTTCAAGGCGGGAGCCAAGGATGACACACGCCTTCGCGAGACTGTCGGCGAGGCGCTGCGTCAGGGCGACAGGGAGCTGATGGTCTATGACGTGGATGCCGACGAGGTGAGCCACTACAGCCAGCACCTGATGGACCCGGTGAGCGGAATATCGTATCACGAGCCGGCGCCCCACAACTTCTCATTCAACTCTCCTCAGGGCGCGTGCCCGAGCTGTAAGGGATTGGGATACGTCAATATAGTTGACCGCGCCAAGGTGATGCCCGACATGAGTCTGTCGATAGCCGAGGGTGGTATCGTGCCACTCGGCAAGTATCGCAACTCGATGATATTCTGGCAGATTCAGGCGATATGCGAGAAGCACGGCTTTACTATCAAGACTCCGCTCGACAAACTCAGCGAGGAAGCGCTCGGCGATATTCTCAACGGCACCAACGAGCGCCTCGTGATCAAGAACGAAACCATGTCGACCGACAATTACTTCCAGAGCTATGAGGGAGTGGTGAAATACCTCGAGCTGCTTCAGGCTGAGGAGGAGATGGGCGGCAGCCACAAATGGAGCGATAAATTCTATTCGCGGGCAGTGTGCCCGGAGTGCGGCGGCGCTCGCCTCAACCGTGAGGCTCTGCATTTTTACTTCGACGGCAAAAACATTGCCGAGCTTTGCCGAATGGACATCTCCGCTCTCCACAAATGGGCTCTCGATGTTGAGAGCCGGCTTTCGCCCACGCAGGCGTTCATAGCGCGCGAGATACTCAAGGAGATACGCTCACGCCTGGGATTCCTTGTGGACGTGGGGCTCGGCTATCTGTCGCTCGACCGCAATTCCGCCACCCTCAGCGGCGGCGAGAGCCAGCGCATACGCCTTGCCACCCAGATAGGCTCGGAGCTTGTCAATGTGCTCTATATCCTCGACGAGCCGAGCATCGGGCTGCATCAGCGCGACAACCGCAAGCTGATAAGCTCGCTGAAGAAGCTGCGCGACGCACGCAATTCGGTGATAGTCGTGGAGCACGACAAGGACATGATGCTTGAGGCCGACTATGTTGTGGACATCGGTCCCAAAGCCGGACGCAAGGGGGGCAAGGTGGTGTTTGAAGGCACTCCCGCCGATATGCTCGCCACCGATACCCTCACCGCCGAATATCTCAACGGCAAGCGCGCCATTGAGATTCCGGCAAAACGGCGCAAGGGCAACGGCAAAAAGCTGACACTAATCGGCGCTACAGGCAACAATCTGCGCGATGTAACCCTCGAACTGCCGCTCGGCACGCTCACCTGCATAGCGGGAGTGAGCGGCAGCGGCAAATCGTCGCTCGTCAACGCAACGCTTCGCCCGATACTCACCAGGCAGTTTTACCGCTCACAGGAGGAACCCCTGCCCTACCGCGAAATCACCGGCATAGAGAGTATCGACAAGGTTGTGACCGTCGATCAGTCGCCGCTCGGCAAATCGCCGCGCTCCAACCCCGCTACGTACACCGGAGTGTTCACCGATATCCGCAATCTGTTTGTCGACCTGCCTGAATCGAAGATTCGCGGCTACAAGCCCGGACGCTTCTCATTCAATGTCAGCGGCGGCAGGTGCGAGACCTGCGGCGGCAACGGCTATCGCACTATCGAGATGAATTTTCTGCCCGATGTGCTTGTGCCGTGCGAAACCTGCGGCGGCAAGCGCTACAACCGCGAGACTCTCGAGGTGAGGTTCAAGGGCAAATCCATAGCCGATGTGCTCGACATGACCATCAACCAGGCGGTGGAATTCTTTGCCAATGTGCCGGGCATACTCAAGAAGATAAAGGTGCTTCAGGACATCGGACTCGGATACATTAAGCTCGGGCAGCCCTCATCGACTCTCAGCGGAGGCGAAAACCAGCGCGTGAAGCTTGCCACTGAGCTTGCGCGCCGCGACACCGGAAGCACACTCTTCATTCTTGACGAACCGACTACCGGCTTGCATTTCGAGGACATAAACACCCTCCTCGGAGTGTTCAACCGCCTTGTCGACAAGGGCAACACCGTGCTTGTTATCGAGCACAACCTCGATGTTGTCAAGAGCGCCGACTACGTCATTGACATGGGACCTGCCGGCGGTTCCGAGGGGGGACGGATTATCGCCACCGGCACGCCGGAAGAGATAGCCGCAGGCGATTCGCCTACCTCGGAATTTCTACGCGAAGAGCTTGGCATAGATAAGGCAAAAGGAGGCTAAGAAACTGTTTAAAATTTATATCATTTTGATTTAGAATGCCCTGCCAGTAAATTTTTGTCGGCTCTTCAATCACGTTGCTACGGCTACGCTCGTTCATCGCTGACAAAAATCCATCTGACATACCTTCTCAAACTCTGTATAATATAAATTTAAACAGTTTCTAAAAAAGCATATAAAAGGCGAAAGGCGGAAACTGTGTGTTGCGTAAATGCGTTTGGTCTTTGCAAATAAAAAGCAAAACAAACACATGAAGACAATAATCAACACACAGATTCCCCAGTTCTCACTGCCGGCATACGCCGACGGACAGTTCAAGACCGTTACCGACGCAGACCTTGCCGGCAAATGGGCGATACTCTTCTTTTATCCCGCAGACTTCACATTCGTATGCCCGACTGAGCTTCTTGACATGGCGGAAAACTATGATAAATTCCGCGCGCTCGGTGCCGAGGTTTACAGCGTGAGCACCGACACACAGTTTACCCACAAGGCTTGGCACGACAGCTCTGAAAGCATCGCCAAAGTGAAATTTCCCATGCTTGCCGACAAAACCGGCTTTCTCAGCGACGCCCTCGGAGTGCTCAACACCGACAATTTCCTTGCTTATCGCGGCACATTTATCGTCAACCCTCAGGGAGTGATAAAGGTCGCGGAAATCAACGACAATGGCATCGGCCGTAACTCCGATGAGCTTCTGCGCAAACTCGAGGCAGCACAGTTTGTTGCCGAGCACGGCGACCAGGTGTGCCCGGCCCGCTGGAAAAAGGGTGAGAAGACCCTCACGCCCGGCATAGAGCTTGTAGGCAAGATCTAAGTACCGCCGTTATTTCTATCATATCAGCAGCGCGGGGCGGCATCCACTCAGATGCCGCCCCGCGTGTCACATACCGCTAAAAGCCTACTATACTGCAATTTAATATCCCTTCAACCCTCCTCTATCCGCCAATTAGTGCATTCATACCACCCATTTTACAGCAAATTAGTGCATTCCCATCCTCATTTTACAGCAAAATAATGCATTCCTATCACCCATATTACAGCAAATTAGTGCATCACACTGGGAATATTTTGTATCTTTGCCATCTAACAGAATGATTCTACATGGACAAAAGAATACTTGAAACAATACTTGCTGACCAAGCCGAAGAGTTAGCTCAGAAGCGGAACTTACATTTTTGTAAGCGCACAGAAGAAGACCATATAGATTTGAACAGTCCGCAAGCCCAGGTTGTAATCGGGGTTAGGCGCAGTGGCAAATCTACACTTTGCTACAATGCACTTACAAGACAAAACATAAAATTCGCCTATGTCAACTTTGATGATGAACGTCTTATCCATCTAAAGGGAGAAGATTTAAATGATGTACTTGAGGTACTGTATAAAATAAACGGCGACTTCAACTATCTTTTCATAGACGAGATACAGAATATCCCGGAATGGTATCTATTTGTTAACCGACTTTTACGCATACAGATGCATATAATAATAACCGGATCAAACGCAAAGCTCTTGAGTGGAGAGCTCGCGACTCATCTGACCGGACGGCACCATTCCATAACCCTCTATCCATTTTCATTCTCTGAATACTGTGATGTAAAAAATATAGACGTAAAGTCAAGCACTACAAGAGCCATAGCTGCGCGAAGAGCTACTTTTGATGAATATATCCGTCAGGGTGGATTTCCAGAACTTCAGTTTATAAAAAATGGCAAAGATTATATCGACGGACTTGTCAACAACATCCTGAAGCGGGATATAGAGCAGCGATTCAATATATTGCACACGTCAGCGTTTGAGTCTATGTCTCAACACCTGCTGAACATATCTCCGGCTATAGTTGCAGACAAAACCATACAAGAAGCATTTGATATCAAGTCCGTACATACTGTAAAAAATTATCTCAGGTATCTAAAACAAGCTTACCTGCTGTGTGGTCTGCACAAATATTCTGCAAAGAGTAAAATAAGAATGACCGGCGAGAAAGTATATCCCATAGATGTCGCACTGATGAACCAACGTACAGACGCATTTGTCGGAGAGAATCTCGGTTGGCGGCTTGAAACAATAGTGTATCTGGAGCTACTGCGAAGATATCAGGGAGAGGGAAAGGACATCTATTATTTCAGCAATCGTTACGGCGAATGCGATTTTGTGGTTTGTGAGAACATAAAGGCGCTTATCGCCATACAGGTTTCTTACGATATATCGTCGGATAAAACAAAAAAACGAGAAATTGCAGGCCTCGCTCTGGCTGCAAAAAAGACCGGATGTGAGAAACTGCTGCTTTTAACAGACAATCAATATGAAGACACCTCACACAATGGCTACAAAATCTGTGTGCGCCCCGTTTTCGATTTTTTACTGAATCGGGACTAAACAGCACATAACTAGCGCGGGGTGACATCCACTCAGATGCCGCCCCGCGTGTTGCGAGAATAATCGTTATAAGTGGCGCTAACCCATTGCGTCTATTCGGGCTTTGTCACTTAGTCTGCTTATGCATACTTGGTTATTGTCTAAATTTAAATAATGTAGACAAATTCCTAATTGGAGGAAGGTGGTGCTTCGGAATTGGGGGCGGAAGTGGATGCTGGAGCTGGAGGATTGCTGATGTAGCGCTCGTAGTAGGTCATGATGAGGGCGGTGACCGGCAGGGCAATTATCATGCCTATGATGCCGAGGAGACTGCCCCACACGGAGAGGGAGAGCAGTATTATTGCCGGATTGAGCCCCATCTCCTTGCCCATGATATGGGGCGTGACGATATAATCGCAGATGCTCTGGCTGACGACATAGACAAGCAGGCATTTGCCGAGCTCGGGAAGAAATTCGGTTGAGCCGCCGAGAGAGTAAATGAAGCATATCGCAGCCACGGGGATGAGTGTCACATACTGGAAGTATGGAATCATGTAGAGTATTCCGACTATTATACCCATAGGGATGGCCAGCGGAAGCCCGACGATAGAAAATCCGACGCAATAGAGCACGGCGGCAATCAAGGCTACGAGTCCCTGACCTCGGAAGTAGTGGTTCATGCTGTTTTCCACATCGTGTACCACGGGGATTATTTTCGGACGGTATTTGTGAGGGATTATGAGTTTGAAACCGCGCGAAATCTGCGGATAGTCGATGAGTATGAACAATATGTACACAAGGGTAAGCAGCCATGATAGAATCTTGAAGACAACACCTATCGATTCCTCAATAATAGATGAGCCTTTGCTAAGAATAGCTTCCAGATGGGAGCCGCTTAGCACTGACGCGAGATTGTCGGGGTCGAAATATCTGTCGATGAAATCGAGAGCTGCGACGAGATACGGCGGAAGCCGGTGCTTGCCTGAGGAAACGTCCTTGAGTATATTGCCGAGTGTGTTTAGCTCGCTTATAACCGACGGCATGAAGAGATATATCACTACTCCCGCAACCATCGCCACATCAATAATGGTAAGAATGGATGAAATTGCTCTCCCCTTTTCATGAGTTATGCGGCGGTTGAACTCTACGAGCGGCTGCAGCAGATAGGCGATAAAGCAAGCCACAAAAAACGGCAGAAGAACATCGCGGAGATAATTGAGGAGAAGAATTATCGCAACGGTAATGGCGAGCCCAATTATGAGCCGCATGATGCGGTCGGTGGTCCAATAGTGCCGTGAGACAGAATATGACATTGCAGTGGATGTTGAAACGTTTATAATAAAACCCTTGCAGCACCACTCTTGTTCGCGCCATGCATATACACAAAAATACCCGGCGCGGATTTCGCGCCGGGTATTTTTACACATACTGAAAAATAATGACTTGCAGATGCAAGAATGGTCAGGCGGCAATAGTGAGCAGGTGATTGTACACGCAGCTTACAATGCCGAGACCGATTATGCCTGCCACGCATACCCAAAGAGCGAATCGCTCTGAGGCTGCGCTGCGGAATGTTGCTATTGTGCAGTCGTCCTGACTGATAAACATTGCCTTGACAACGAGGAGATAGTAGTAGAGTGAGATGATGGTGTTGATAAGAGCTATGAGCACGAGCACATAGATTGCAACAGAACCCTGGTTGATAGCTCCCGTGAAGATGAAGAATTTGCTGAAGAATCCTGCAAAGGGAGGTATGCCCGCGAGGGAGAACATTGCAAGCATCATCGTGAATGCCAGGCGGGGGTTGGTTTTGTAGAGACCCTTATAGTCGTCCATCCACACCTTGCCGCTGGCGTTTTCAATAGCTCCGATAACTCCGAATGCGGCGAGGTTGGAGAAGATGTACACGAGGATGTAGTACATCAGCGCCGCCATGCCCATGCCGTTCATCGCAATCACGCCGAGCATAATGTAGCCGGCCTGCGAGATTGACGAGAAGGCGAGGAAGCGCTTCATGTTGCGCTGACGCATAGCGAAGAGGTTGCCGACGGTGATTGTGAGGATTATCAGCGCATAGAGCATCCACTCCCATGCCTGAGAGTAAACGGAGCCGAATGCGTGCCAGAGCACAATCAGGAATGCGAATGCGGCGGAGCCTTTGGATATTACCGAGAGGTAAGAGGTGACCGGAGTGGGCGCTCCCTGATATACATCGGCTGTCCAGAGATGGAAAGGCACGAGCGATAGCTTGAAGCCTATGCCGGCGATTACGAATGCGAGCGCAACTACAAGGAGAATGTTGATTCCATCCTTCATGACTGCGGCAGCGATGCCGTGGAAATAAAGTGAACCGGAAAGTGCATACACGAACGACAGACCCATCAGGAATAATGAGCTTGAGACCACTGCGGTGCGCACATATTTGACGGCAGCCG
>JAIDJW010000076.1 GCA_029052015.1 Paramuribaculum sp.
TGAAAAAGTATATTCTTTCGAGACCGGCTACGGATTCACATCACAGAAACTCGCAGTGACAGTCAACGCCTACTTCACCAAATGGCTTGACCGCACCATGGCCAAGAGCGGCGAAGTCGAGTCTGGAGAACATGCCGGCGACCGCTACTACTTCAACATGCAGGGCGTAAACGCACGCCACATGGGCATCGAGCTAAACTTCAAATACATCCCCGTGCGCTGGTTTGAGCTCGACGGTATGTTCTCGCTCGGCGACTGGCAGTGGGACAGCAACGCAACCGGCTACTTCTACAACCAGAACGGCCAGCCGCTCAAAAAAAACGACGGCACCATCGCTTCAGGCATCCTCGCAGAGGATCATCTCCATGCCACCCTTGCACAGAAAGGAGTGAAAGTCGGCGGTTCCGCACAGACAACCGGCGCCCTCGGCCTCACATTCAAACCCTTCAAAGGATTCCGCATCGGCGCCGACTGGACTGTTGCAGCACGCAACTACTCCGACCTCAACATCACAGTAAGCTCGCTTAAGGATAATTCCACCATCGAAGCCGGCACACCCTGGAGAATTCCCTGGGGCAACCAGCTCGACCTCAGCGCAAGCTATAACTTCAAAATCGGAGGGGTTAACGCCACCATCTACGGCAACGTCAACAACCTCGCCGACTACTACTATGTCACACAGGCATATACTCCGGTATCGACTGTCGGCACATGGAAAAACGCCTACCAGACATTCTACTCATTCGGCCGCACATTCTCGGTGAGAATGAAAGTTAACTTCTAATTCAATTTCCGCACAACAACAGCAATGAAAAGATATATTTACAACGCTCTTGTGACATGCAGTTGCATAGCAGCCCTCAGCGCCTGCAGCGAAAACTCATGGAACGACAACGAGCTCGACGGCTTTGAAGTGCCAGGCATCACCGATGTAAAGACGGTTGAATACACCATGACAAACGCTGACTATGCGTCTGTCGCGTCTAACTCCACCAACAAAAGTCTTGCAGGTGACGCAAACGCAGCCGCTCTAAAGGCCGTCGGCACCAAATTCTGTTTTAGCGAACAGATTTCAGCACGCGATTATGTACCCGCGTTCCTCGGTTCATCATCATTCAGCTATTTCACACTCTCCGACGGTTCCGCCGTCAAACTCACCTACCGCACTTCACAGGCCATGCCTGCCGAAATCGCGGCTATCGAAGCGGCTCCCGAATATGTGGTGAGCGACGCCGACTACAAAGAAGTTTGGGGCAGCGAGGACGACTACGTGGCAGCATTCGCGCCCTCTCATCCCGCATCCAAGGAAATCCCCGCTATTCTCGCCGCGAAGTATCCTGACGCCGCCGAAGGCGACTTCGTTATCGTCAACTATGAGGTTTCAGCCACCGACCCGGTATTCAACGCTCCAGACGAGCCTGAACAACCCGGATTTGCCCTCTCCGACGTCCTCTCCACCCTCAACGCTGGCGATGACTGCACCGTCAACGGTGTTGTATCTGCACTCTGCGTCCAGGGCTTTGTGCTCACCGACGCAAGCGGCTCGATTTTCGTGTACCGCGGCAGCAACTTCGGCAAAAACAATTACGACGGACTCAAAATCGGCAACCAGATTGTGCTCAACGGCACTGTCAGCGCACGCAACCTCAGCATACAGATTGACAACGGCGCTACAATCGATATCGTAGGCACACAGGAAGTGACTTATCCTGCCGCAGAGACATTTGATGCAGCTAAACTCACCGAAATCATTGCCCGCACCGACAATGCACTCGCCATCTACGGCAAAATGACCGGCAATGTGAAAGTCAGCGGAACCAATATCAACATCATCATCGATGAGAACATTAAGGCTCAGGGCAGCCCCTACGGACTCACCGATGATCAGAAAGCCATGCTCACCGACGGCGCTTCAGTTACAATCACCGGCTATCTCATCAATGTTGCCGGAAGCAGATACTGCAACATTGTACCCACCGACATCACCGTTGCAGGCGCCTCAGCAGCCACAGCTTCAAGCCGCGCGGCTGTTGCCGTCGCATCGACAGACGAAAATACCGTTTACACATTCAACGGCACCAAATGGCTCCCCGCCACAGCTACAGTCGCCCTGAACCACGCCGACTATCAGGCGATGGGTCAGCGCTACGACAATCTGCAGGATGAAGACCCTGCACTGTTCCTGCCCGAATTCCTCAAGCAGAAATATCCGTATGCAAAGGCTGACGACGCCATGTTTGTTGTCTACAACTACTATTCCGGCACTACAGCCGTGCGTTGCGAACAGTACACCTACAACGGCACTGCATGGACACTCTATGACGGCATGGTAACCGAAACCGCGCAGTTTGTAAAGACTGGCGGCAAATGGATGTATGACCCCAATGTCACCATCACACTTCCCGCAGGCAAGGGCATAGAAATCAGCACACTTTACTTCCAGGCATGCGTTGACTGGGTGAAGAACAACATCGACAAGCCTACCGGAGCAACATACGTAACCAAATACGGCAATAACGAATATTACTCCGGCACTTCCGCATTTCAGGGCAACGTTGACCTCCGCGCATCCGCAGCTATCAGCCAGTATCCTGCCGGATATGAAGGCATGAGCAATGAAGAAGTCGTGGCAAAGATGAAAGAGCGCTTCGAGAAGGAAACATTCCCCGCAGCACTCTCTGCTATCCATCCCGACGCCGATGTAATCCCCGGAATTGATGTAATCTACACCATCAATTTCAGCGCATACGACGGCGCTACAACAAAAGCATACGTCATCAAGTACAAAGTCATTGCCAAGGGCAAATTCGAATTCATCGAATGTGACTGGTAAGACCTGACATCTATAACACCGGAGGGAGGCCCTTGCTCAAGAGCCTCCCTCCTATTTATTTATATACCTGTCGGTTAATGTCCCGGTCGTATCCCCGCCGGAAGAGTTTCCATATGACCACTTCATTCTCGCCCTTATGCAAAGCCACTGCCACCGGCGCACGCATCCAGTATAGCTGTTCGTCGGTATATGGCAATTCTTCCTCCGGTCTGGCCCATGTGTTGTAATGATAGCGGTATGTGTTCGGCTCATTCCACACCGGCGGCGCGATAGAGATGCCATTCACAGATATAGAACCGAAGTTGGGCCACTCTCCCTGCGATGCGACACCGTCCGATATGCGGTTTGACCTTGCGGGAGCCTCAAAGCCTATTTTGAAATAGCGCGTTGTGTCCGAATCACCGTGAATTTTGCGTGTCAGCCGGCACATAAACGGCATTTTTGCCGGAACACCGGCATACTCTGCCCTATACTCAGCAGGACCGCACCATGCGCGCTCGCTGAAAGGCAACACCCCTCCGGCAAGCCCGTTGTGAGGCGCAAGAAGATTCTTGTCTGCGACCCTAACATCATTCCACAGACAGATAATGCCGCCGATACACTGCCCATCGTATCGCCCGCTGCTTCCCACAGAGTGAAAAAAACAATCTTGCAGGAGCCAGCATAGGGTCCAGCAGATTCAGATAGCCCATTGCCGAATCAACATATCTCACACCATTGGGATATCCTCCTGATTCACTATCCTCCACGCCGGTTTGTCGGTCAGATGCCACTGAAAAACATTCAGTTTATATGCCGAAATCAAATCTATAAATTCCTTGACCCTATGCGTTCCCACAAAGTTTCGCCCGTAGTCATACATGAATCCTCTGATGGGAAACTCGGGATAATCCGTTATTCTGACAGCAGGATAAGACCCGTCCGGCAGACGCAACTGCTGAAGAGTGCGCTCCGCCCATATAACACCGTTGCCGTCACGTGCCTCGATTGTTATACATTCAGGAGTTATCGTCAGTATATATCCTTCCGGCCGTGTAACATCAGTTGAAAGTGAGTCAACTTTTATCCGCGGCTGTATGTCTGCGGGTATAAGATTTATATCGCTCAGCCATTCTGTATGCCTCGGCTGGGGAATAACAGAGAGTTCTCTCGCACCACCGTAGGCAGCCGACATAATCACCGCCATAATCATGGCTATTATGTGTCTTGAGTTCATCGCATACAAGAATTCATCAGTAAATATGCACAAAAATAACGTTTTTTGATAAAATTTTGAGCAAATTGGATTAATTGCTATATTTGCAGTCAATTAGGCACAGCAGGAGTGCCGTTGCCAAATAATCACAATCAATCCGGAGAGGCGTTTTTCAAGTTTTATCAGTATTTCAGCTGAATTTTACGGGAATAAAGGATAAACTGAATATCGTTCCACGCTATCTGTGTATACATACACCTATCCGCCAAACGAGGAACGCGCGCGGCAACATTTTTAGCAATGAAGAGGCTATCCGTTTTACTCATTGTTTTCGCCACATTTTTGTCAGGCAGCGCAGAAGTGTTTAATCACGATGATTTCACATTTGTCATCACCGGCGACAACGAATGCGCCGTTACCGGCACAACACTCCAAAGCGGCAAACTCACCATACCTGCCACAGCGCTTTTTGAGGATAAAGAATATAATGTAACAAGCATTGCCGACTCCGCTTTTGCAGGTTGCATCCAGTTCAATGACACACTCACCATACCGGAGTCTATCAAAACCATCGGCACCGCAGCCTTTTACGGGTGCCTGAGCCTAAAAGGCGACCTTAACATACCCGCCGAAGTAACAGCTATCGGCAGCTCCGCATTCTACAACTGCCTCAACCTTGGGGGAAGCATTACTATTCCGGCTGGAATGACTGAGATAAACGACAGCACATTCTTCAATTGCAACGGAGTGGACGGGCAACTCACTATACCTCAAGGCATCACCTCCATAGGCGCATACGCTTTCAGCGGATGTAGCAATATATCCGGTGCGTTGGTTCTACCTGAAACCATCACCTCTATCGGCAAATACGCTTTCGCCAGTTGCGGCGGTTTCAGAGGGTCAATGCCTATTCCATCCGCACTCACTGAAATAGAGGAAGGTGTATTCTCGCAGTGCAAAGGATTCTTCAGCACTCTTTCTATCCCGGCGGGAGTCACAAAAATCGGAGCATACGCATTTGCCGGATGCAGCGGATTATACGACAAACTCACCTTGCCGGCAGGTCTTACAAGCATAGGCAGCTACGCATTTGACGGATGCAGCGCACTCACCGGCTCCATCAATCTACCGGCGGGAGTTACCGAAATCGGCACAGCCGTTTTCTCCGGATGCCGAGGATTGACCGGCTCGCCTGTAATACCCGAAGGCACAACGAAAATCGGAGAATTCACATTTCTCAATTGCAGCGGTCTTAGCGGCACACTGAAAATTCCGGCAAGCGTAACCGAAATCGGCAAAGGAGCTTTCTGGGGATGCAGCGGGCTGAATGGGTCGCTTGTAATTCCTGACGCGGTTAAAATCATTGGCGAAAACGCTTTTGAAGGATGCAGCGGATTCACTGGCACACTCACCATTCCGGCTGGAGTAACCGTCATTGAGCACGGCGCTTTTGAAGGATGTTCGGGACTGACCAAAATCACATTGCCCGCAGGAATCACATCAATCGGCAGTTGCGGCTTCTATGGCTGTGAGAATCTCAGCGGTGTGTTGAATCTACCCGAAGGCATAACTGAAATAGGCAACAGCGCTTTCTACAACTGCTCTAAACTCACAGGCACACTTGTGCTACCGCAAAATCTCAAAACCATCGGCTCAAGCGCATTCTACAAATGCTCAGGCCTGACAGGCGCGCTGAATATACCCCAGAATGTGGAAAGTGTCGGCGCAAACGCTTTTGAAGGATGTAGTGGACTGACAGGCAGACTGATTATACCTGAAGGCACAGTAAACATCGGAGACGGAGCGTTCACCGGCTGCACCGGATTCAGCGGAGACCTTATAATTCCAGCCGGAGTCAAAACAATCGGCGCATACGCTTTCAGCGGATGCACAGGGCTGTCTGGTGCCCTGACCATACCTGAAGGAGTGACAAGCATAGGCAACTACTCTTTTGCTGGCTGCACCGGATTTAACAGAGGGTTAAGCCTGCCGCAGAGCCTCACCTATCTTGGACGCAATGCGTTTGGCGGATGCACAGGGCTGACCGGCGGCATTTCGCTTCCTGCCGGAATTACAGGCATCGGCGCATACGCGTTTAGCGGGTGCACCGGGCTGACCGGCGACATCACTATACCGGAAAGCGTTACCGCTGTAGGCGAAAACGCATTTGCCGGATGCACCGGTTTTGCCGGCAGCCTCACTCTGCCGCAAACCCTGACCAACATTGAGAGCGGAGCCTTCAGCGGATGCGTTAACCTTACAGGCACATTAGTCCTTCCTGATAATATCAGCTTGATTGGTGCGGAAGCATTCAAAGGATGTTCCGGTCTAACCGGCAAATTCCTGCTTCCCAAAAAAGTCACAGCCATAGGCGCGCAGGCATTTGACGGATGCAGCCGCCTCACTGGACCGATGATTACACTTGCGGCTACTCCGCCTGCGCTTGACAGCATAGGTGATCCTGCCGTGACTGCATTCACCGGACTCCGACTTCTTGAAGAAGACCAAACCGTTTATGTGCCGAAAGGCTCAGAAGAGATGTATGACACTACAGAAGTGTGGAGATGTTATGACATCCGCCCTATTCCTGACGCATTTCTGACACTCAATTCCGTTTCACTCGACCTTATAGCCGGAGACACAGCTACAGTTTCCGCGGAAGTAACTCGATTTTATGCTCCGAGCGAGCCTGCTGTTGTCACCTGGACTACAAGCGACTCCAATATAGCGACTATTGATGAAGACGGCACTGTAATAGCCAAGCGCAAAGGCGAAATCCTTATCACAGCAACCCTCGTGGAAGATAACGACATTACAGCCTCATGCAGCGTCAAAGTGTCGCCAGTGTTGCAGACCATTGAGGGCATTTCTTTTGAAGTTGTGCCTGCAATGGATGACAAGACGGCAGATATAGCCATAGTAATCGGAGGCAGTGCCGACACCTTAGGAATAATAGCATTTGCAGATACTGTGGAAATCGGCAACGTGCTTTTGCCCGTAGTTGAAATAACCGATAGTGCTTTTGCGGGAATAGATTCCATATCCAAAATTGTCATCCCCGCATCTGTCGAAAAAGTCGGCAAGGGTGCCTTTGCCGGATGCACCGGCATTATGGAAATTGTAACTTCCGACAGCAACAAGCCGATTTGCTTTGCTGACAGCGTTTTTGCTACAGACACGATTGTCAGCGTTTACCAGGGCAGAGATATTGTAGGCACTCCCTTTGTAAGCAACGACAGCATCAAATCACTTGTAGTAGGTCCAAAAGTCACCCGACTGCTCACAGCCGAATACAAAAACTGCACTGCCATTTCAGATATCAAATCATTTAATCCTGTGCCTCCGGCTATGGGTGACAGTGTATTTGCCGACAGCATATACACAAACATCGTTCTGCGTGTCCCTGATGAGGTAGTCGCCAAATACAAGGCGGCAGAGGAGTGGCAACGCTTTGCGCGGATTCTCGGATTCAACGAAATCGTGGTCGACAGCATAGAGCTGCAGTTCAACGACACTATCATCGAGGTCGGCGACACTGCAAGAATCATTGCTGTAATAGCCCCTGAGGATGCCACCTATAAAAATTTAGTCTGGAAAAGCACTGACGAAAAAATAGTCACTGTCGATGAATCTGGCCTCGTTACCGGAACCGGCATAGGCAAAGCATCAGTAATCGCCACTACTGCATACGGCCAATGTGACACCTGCAACATTACCGTCAGACGAAAGACCGTCCACATTGCCGAAATATACTTTGAAACCGACTCTGTGAGACTTGAACGCAGCAAAAACATCAGGCAGACACCGATTTATAAACCGGACGATGCAAACCAGACGCGCCTAACGTGGAACAGCAGCAACGACAGCATAGCGACTGTTGACGGAAGCGGTCTTGTGCGTGGAGCGGCTGTCGGTGTAGCCACAATAACAGTCACTACCGAAACCGGTCTCACTGCCGAATATGTTGTCACCGTATTTGAGACAGTGCATGAAACTCCTGACAAAGAGAATCCGGAAGAGACACCTGAGGCAGGAACTTCAGCAATAGATAGAGTCAGCAATGACGTATCCGTACGAATAGACGGCAATAACATCTTTGCTCCGGAAGGCAGCAGAATTTTCAACATTATCGGCGTACAGGTCAAACCGATTGCTCTCAAGCGCGGCATCTACATCATCCTGCTCCCAGACGGCAAATCGCTCAAAGTGAAAATTTGATTCCGACGTCAATTTATGGCGGTTTATAGGTATCTTTGCATATAAAATCAACAATATGCTCAGAATCGCCATATTTGCCTCCGGAAACGGCAGTAACGCGGAAAATATAATCCGTCATTTCAACTTCTCTGACAGAGGAGCACAAGTTGCACTTGTGGTCAGCAACCGTACCGATGCAGGAGTGCTGGACCGCGCAACGCGTCTGGGAGTTCCGGCACAAGTACTGACGCGCGGCGATTTTAACAGCCCTGACCACTTGCTGCCTATGCTGCAGCGATATGGCATAGATTTTATAGTACTTGCGGGATTCCTCATGATGATTCCCGAGTGGCTCATCAAAGAGTATAAGCACAGAATTGTAAACATTCATCCCTCGCTGCTGCCGAAGTTCGGAGGCAAAGGGATGTATGGCATCAATGTCCACAAAGCAGTAGTTGCCGCACGGGAAACTCAGACAGGCATAACCGTCCACTATGTCAGCGAGCAGTACGATGAGGGAGAGATTATATTTCAGGCTTCGGTGCCGCTCCGGCCCTCAGACACACCCGAGGATGTCGAGAAAAAAATCCATCAGCTCGAAGCCAATCACTTCCCTATTGCTATTGAAAAGATTATAGCCGGACTATAAAGCCACCTTATATACTCGTCCGGCTACAACAAGGTATATACCTCGCCTCCATATCGCAAATGTCATTCGCGATTCATCGGCGCGACGGATGGCGATGCGGCTACCATCGGGTGCATACACGCTGACTTGAGTACCGGAACGAGCGCCTTCCACCACTATCATATCACCATCTGTATAGACCTTGGTGGCATCACCTGACGGTTTTGTCACAGCGGAAGATGGGTCATCGGGCTCACCAGGCTCCGGCTCCTCAGGCTCCTCAGGGTCTACCACGGGAGGCTCCGGCTCTTCAGGTTCATTCACTATGATTTTAACAGTCCGCACAATATCTTTCGTGGAGTATGTGTTTTCTCCCGAAATTTTAGCGGTAAGCTCACATGTGCCCGCTTCTTCAAGTTTAATTGTCAGAGAATTTTTATCAAAAGTGCACACTCCATCTTTATCAAGTGTCCATTCTATAGGAGCCTGCTCTGACAGAGTCGGAGAAACCTTCACTGTAAGTGTGATTTCATCGCCGACATCTCCGGTTAGCTCACTGCCATTGACAACTGGCACCTTGCCGGTTTCAGTCAGGCGGTAAAGGTTAAGCCCTGTATATGGATTGCGCACTTCCACGACATAAGATGCGCTTTTTTCGTCTGACATCGGGTCAAGAGTCCTGACTGTCACCGTCACTTTGCCTTTAGAATGGGCTGTGAGCACACCTGATTGGTCTATCGTAGCGATTTTCGGGTCAGAGGTTGACCAAAACACTTTTGAATTCGTTGGAGTTTTATTGCCCGCTCCCACAACCTTTGCAACAAAATTCTTTGTAGTGCCGCGTGTGATAATATCACTGCCACTGCTGGTTATAGACACGGAAGACACTGCTACGCCCGATTTTACCTTATAATTTACGCTGACTTTTGCACGGGTTATATCAAGAGCGGTAAATGTCAACACATCCGAAACCGCAGTGTTATATCTTACCGCTGTCTGCCCTATGGTAGGCACTACACTGTAAATATATCCCAGTCCAAAATCCACACGATAGCGCGGACGGCGACTCTCTGCAACCGTAGTCGTATGTACCACTGACGTTTTACCTGCGGTCGGATATGGATATATATAAGGGCAGCCCTCTGACAATGGTGCTGTAGACTGATTGACAATAAGATTTCTGGTTGTTCCGACATAAGATCCGATACCGGTCTTACCCCTTTCCACAGTAAGGCTGTAGGGCAATATATTCGCATCCGGCCATGCTTCCTTATAAGCGGCGACAGCGGATGCAGGCACCCATATTTCAGGTGCCGAAACAGAATAACCGACGGATATGAGTGGCACAGACTCCGATGCGAAGGCTATTCTTTCTGTCGCGTGTATGTCACACTTTATAACCTTAACCTTAGCTCCGACCCTCACCTGACGCAGAGAGCTACATCCGTCAAAAGTCTCTTCAGGCAGCTCGTCAACCCCATCACCTATCATCATTATCTCCATCGCGGAGCAGTCCTTAAACACTCCACGCCCCATTTTGGTAATCTGGTCAGGCACAACATCATAGACGCTACCCTCCGGAATCCCCTTGAACTCCTTGCATCCGGCAAATGCATAATCGCCTATCTCGGTAATCTCATATCCCATGAAATCACTATAGTAGAGATTGCAATAACGCACATTGCTGCCGGCAAAAGCATAATCTCCGACCTTTCCTACTCCGATAAAATCAACTCTGCCATCGTGTATGTCGGTAAAATAGTTGGGAATTCTGAGCGGAGTATCATACGCGGACCAATAATCAGGACACGATGTCAAGGAGACCGCCATCTGTACAATAGCGTCACTATACATAAGCTTGTTTTTCCCTTGCTTAATCTGCTCAAGTCCGGCAAAAGTAAAGTTGTATGGGGTGACCGGCAGATTAGTCGCAGGATTTATCTCTCTGCCGGGAGAAGTTATGACACCAACGGGATCTTCCGCCATATTCACATGGAATATTGTTGAATGACTGTCGTCATACTCCGGCGTTTTACCCGGTGCGATAACACTTCCCGTCGGAATTATCTGCCAGTCCGTCAACTCTATTGTCATTTTATCCGAAACATATATCTTGCGTAAGTAGGAGGCGTCAGGACACGCCGGGTCGGCGCTCGTCATAGTAAGATATGCCACTCCCGGAGTCACGCCATGCACTGTGCCGTCCGCGTCGACCGTAAACACCGATTCATCGCTCGAAGCCCATACAACATCCGTGACACTCGGTGTCTTTCCGGTGAACACCGGTGTATAGGATGCCGTTTCTCCGGGCCTTACCGCTGTAGGACCGGTAAAGTACAGATCGTCCACCGGAGTGCCATCCACAACATTTACCTTCCAGGTGTAGCGGGTGCGTGTGATATCGTTGCTCACTATGGTGAGTTCAAATTCGCCGGTGCGGTTGAACGCCACGTAGACAAAACCCTGACCGGAATGAGGATAAGTGGCAGTGCTTGTGATAAGCCCGGCAAGAGGGTCACTGAACAGTATGGTATACGGCAAATCATTCTTGTCATTATCCAATGCAATCGATACCTTTTCCTTATATATGCCGAAGCCACCATAATCAACCGCGCGATACACAAAAAAATATTTGTCTGTGCAATCCGCTTCCTTCATCGGCGCTGTCGTGAGATTGAATCTCACACTCCGAAAACAGCTTTTATAAAATTTAAGCTCGTCGGGCTGATTAACTGTGATTGAAAACGGTTTGACTGTCAGCGACGGGAAAGCCGACCGATAGGATGCGGTATGCTCTGCCGGAACCCAAACTTCATCCGCATTAAGCTCTGATAAAAGAGACGGAGGGGTGGAGGAATGGAAGGCTATACGCTTCAACTCCGGGAGCTGACACTCTATGCGGCGCACATTCATGCCGATTTTCAACTGTGTCAGCGATGTGCAGCCGTCAAAGGTTTCCGCAGGTATGATGCTCAGTCCGTCACCAATGTCCACGCGAAGTAAAGACGTGCAATCTTTGAAAACACCAATGCCAAGCTCTGTGACCGAATTCGGCACAAGCTCGTATGCTGAAACCGTTTCAATGCCCTTAAGACCGGCACATCCGGCAAAAGCCATATCGCCTATGGACATAATAGTTGAAGGCACATGGATAAACGCCACATTGGATTTGGCGAAAGCCTCGCTGCCGATTGCGGTTACCGTGTATACCGCGTTGTCCTCAGGGTCGGTTATTGTCGATGGGATACGGATTGCGGTGAACTGGTCCGCTTCGCCGTATATTCCCGCCAGGTTAGGAGTCCAGAATGAATAGCCACTGCCTAACAATTGACCACCCGCGCCCGGATGTCCGAATGAATAAGGCGAGTCAGGCGGAGCTACAATAGTGGCTGTGCCGGTGCCTCTGTCTATGTCGAACCACCAGTCTATTGTTTCGCTCTCCGGTGGTGTTGGTCGCAAAGGACTGTTCGGGTCCTCAAAATACTGAATTACCGGTATGGATTTCACCTCGCCGTATGCGTGGCCAAACGAAAATATCGCAAACAACAGCCACACAGAATAGGCACATATACTTTCCCTCTGTAGTTTCATCCCTGTATAGTATAAGCGTTGTGCAAATTTACGCATTCGCCACGGACTATACAACTTTGCGGACAATACTTAATCCGTCGCGGAGAGGGATTATGACAGTTTCAAAGCGGGAATCTGACGCAACCAGATCATTGAATGCCGCTATGCCGCGTGACTGTGCGTCTTGGGCACCTTCTGCAATCTTGCCGCCCCAAAGAGTATTGTCTGCTACAATAAAACCGCCCCTGCGCAGACGTGGCATCACAGCCTCAAGATATTGACAATAGTGCCGTTTGTTGGCGTCGATATACACCATGTCCCACTCACAATCCAGCTTGGGAATTATTTCGAGGGCATCTCCGATATGGAGGGTTATCTTGTCGCCTCCCTGACTTGAGCGAAACAGCGCATCAAGTTCATCGGCGCTTTCGTCATCAATCTCTACAGTATGCAGTTCGGCGCCCTGTTCGAGAGCTTCGGCTATACACAGCGCGGAATATCCGGTGAAAGTGCCCAGCTCGAGCACTTTTTGCGGGGCTATCATGGCTGTTATCATCTTCAGGATGCGTCCCTGCACATGCCCCGAACACATCTGAGGATATAGACGGTGAAGCCAGGTGCGGCGGTAAAGGTCCTTCAGATGTTGCGGCTCTGCCGAAGTGTGCTCGGTGATATACTCCTCTATTTCGCGCTGCATAGGCTCAGATATTCGGATGTTTCCTCTATAGTACGTCTCATCACATCGACGCACTCAGCCGGATGCGCGCCAAGAGCCGTTTCGCCGGTAAGCAGCAGCCAGTCCGCTCCCTGCATCACTCCAAGAGCGATATCGCTAACCTCCGCCCTTGTCGGAGCGGCATTAACCATCATACTCTGCAAAATCTGCGTTGAAACTATGGATGATTTGCCGGTGCGCCGGCACAGCTCCATGATGCGTGCCTGCACTGCCGGCACTCTCTCTATCGGTATCTGCGCGCCGAGGTCGCCTCTGGCTACAAGGAGACCGTCAGCCGCCGCAGCGATTTCATCAAGGTCTTCAAGCGCCTCGCGGCTCTCTACCTTGGCATATAGAGTCACCGGCGCATTGCCGAGCTCTGCTCTTACCTGGCGCACATCATCTGCGCTGCGCACAAATGAATGGGCAATAATGTCTATGCCGCAGTCAAGCGCGGCGGCAATGTTGATTCTGTCGCGCTCTGACACTGCCGGGAGTTTCGGAATCACTGCATCTTCCGACAGCGATACACTTTTTCTGGAGCCGAGCACTGCACCATCCACAACTACACATTTAACTGAATCGTTGCCGGCTATTTCTACAACCTCAAGAACTATCGCCCCATCATCTATGAAAAGGCGGTTGCCAGACTTAAGACATTTGCCGAGCGACATCGCGTTGAGATAAATCTCCCTGGCGGTAGTTTGCCCGCTGCCACCCGTGACAGCAACCTCTGTTCCTTTTTCAAGCATGATGCCCTCAAGTCCATCCACAAGTGCGGTTGTGCGCATCTCCGGACCCTTAGTGTCCATAAGAATCCGGATGTCAGGCGACACAGACCTAACGGTCGATATAATTCTTCCGATACTCTCCGGATTGACATGAGCGGAATTTATGCGGACCCCCCTCATGCCGCGGGAATAAAGTTCAGCGACAAACTCCGGTGTTGTACGGTTATCGGCCAGAGTCGCCATTATATTGGTTCGGTTAGGCTTCATAGCAGTGATTCTATTGCAAGACGGTAGCTGTCGGTGCCGAACCCGGCTATTATGCCGCGACACACAGGAGTAATCAGTGAATTATGACGGATAGGTTCGCGCGACGATATGTTGGAGATATGCACTTCAACCACCGGCACACTGACTGCCGCGATTGCATCGGCGATTGCAAGCGATGTGTGGGTATATGCTCCGGCATTGAGCACTATTCCGGAAATCCCTTCTTTGTCCGCCGCATGTATGCGGTCTATCAAATCTCCTTCATGGTTGCTCTGATAGTATAGCAGCTCGATGTCTGGGTAGCGCTGACGCAATCCGGTGATTACACTATCCATCGTCTGCGAACCATAAATGCCGGGCTCGCGTGTGCCCAGCAGATTGAGATTTGGTCCGTTAATTATAAGTATTTGCTTCATTTCTCTAAATTTTTGCGGTGACAAGCATCCACATTGCTAAATGCGTCAGCACAAGAAGAGCAAGAAGAATCCATGTCATCATGCGCTGACGTTGCCAGCAGGCGTAGGCGAGATAACCCGCCACAAATACATAAAAAGGGTAAATCCAGACGAGAGTGCGCACAATAGGCACACCTGCCGGTGCATTGGCAAGCAGCACAGGCGTCTGTCCTGCCGGAAGCACAAGCAGGATAATCAACATTATCACCCACCACGGCGTGTGCTCCGAGTTCATGACTTGTCTCCTTTCACCTCTGCCCTATATGCCCTGACCGTTTCTTCAATGCCGCGTTCAAGAGGGTATTCGGCAACAAAACCGAAGTCGCGCTGAGCGTCCGACACATCGCAGGTCCAGTTTCGCTGCTTCATTATCTTGAACTTGTCGCGGTTGAGAGTGCTCGGCTTCATCTTTGCGACACCGTACTTCTCCGCCACGACCGATGCGGCGTAAGTTATCCACAGCGGCAGCCTCACAGGCACCACGAACTTTCGTCCGAGCGCTTTGGCTACAATCTTGCGGAATTCTCCCTGCGAATATGCACGCGGCTCAGATATTATATACTTTTGCCGAAGGGTAGTTTCTGTAGAGAGCGCGTCAAAAATAGCCTTGGCAAGGTCCTTTACATAAATGAATGTGAGCATCTGCTTGCGAAAACCGACACCGAAGTCCCAGTGTCCGTCAATGCACTTTATCATCATCAGATAATCCTGCTCATGCGGACCGTACACTCCGGTGGGACGAAATATCGTCCAGGGCACGTCAGAACATGTCTGCAGATATGTCTCCGCCTTGATTTTGGACACTCCGTAGCGAGTGTTCGGCTGCGGAATCATCCTGGAAGTGAGCGGCTCATAACTCTTTTCATCTCCGGGACCGAGAGCACTCAGGCTGCTCATATACAAAAACCGCTCGGGCATCATGTCGGCTTTTCGCAACGCTTCTATAAAATTCTGGAGATATATGTAATTTATGCGGTTGAAATCTGCAAAATTAGTGCATTTCGTAGCTCCGAGATTATACACTATCCAGTCCCACTTCTCCCCTTCCGGCAGAGCAGACCGCAAGCTCTCGCTCAGCGCATCAACATTGTCGTAATCCAGATTCAAGAAACTGGTTGCCGGGTCGTCAAGAAACCTGCGTGATGTGGATTCCCTGACGCCCGCCCAGGTAGAAAAGCCGCGGAGCAGGCTCTCGGCAGTGATAAAACCTCCGATAAATCCGCCTGCTCCGACTATCAATACTTTCTTCTTCACTATTCAGCTACCATTATGACTCCGCATCTTCTTCTATCTCGAAATCATCAGGAAGCTCGGCGTCGAAATCCATATCGTCAACATCGCTATCCTGCGAATCGTCATCCGAATCCACTTCATCATCCGAAGCAGCCGCACCTTTAGAAGCATCTGCAGGAGCTCCCTTTTTACCCTTCTTGCCTTTCTTGGCATCCGGGTTCTGCAGACCATCCTTAAGAGCCTGCATTATCTTTGCCTCAAGCTCTTCGGCAAGCTCGGGATTGTCCTGAATCACCTTCTTGGCGGCATCCCTGCCCTGAGCCAGCTTGGAACCATCGTAGCTGAACCATGCTCCGCTCTTCTGAATTATTCCCAAATCCACACCCAGGTCAATAATTTCACTGGCGCGCGAGATTCCCTCGCCAAACATTATATCAAACTCGGCTCTCTTGAACGGAGGCGCAACCTTGTTCTTGACAACCTTAACCTTTGCATGGCGACCGAGAACATCCTCACCCTCCTTGATGGAGGTACCGGGGCGAATATCTATACGCACCGACGCGTAAAACTTGAGAGCATTACCACCAGTCGTCGTCTCCGACGGGCCAAACATAACACCGATTTTCTCACGGAGCTGATTGATAAATATGCAAGTAGTGTTGGTGCGCGAGATTGTGCCTGTCAGCTTACGCATGGCCTGCGACATCAAGCGCGCCTGAAGACCCACGTTTCGGTCGCCCATGTCACCCTCTATCTCATTCTTGGGGGTAAGGGCCGCAACAGAGTCCACTACAAGGATGTCAATCGCCGAAGAGCGGATGAGTTGCTCTGCAATCTCAAGAGCCTGCTCTCCATTATCCGGCTGCGCGATGAGAAGATTGTCTACATCCACACCCAGCTTCTCCGCATAAAAACGGTCAAACGCATGCTCGGCGTCAATAATGGCTGCAATGCCGCCCATCTTCTGAGCCTCTGCAATCGCATGAATGGCAAGGGTTGTCTTACCGGAAGACTCCGGACCATATATCTCGATGATTCTTCCACGGGGATAGCCACCTACACCCAGAGCATTATTGAGACCGATAGAGCCTGTGGGCACTACCTCTATATCCTCAATACTGTCATCACCAAGCTTCATTATCGCTCCCTTACCAAAATTCTTTTCTATCTTTTCCATAGCGGCAGACAGAGCATCAAGCTTCGCCTTCTTTGGGTCGACGGCAACCTTATCCTTCTTAGCCGCAGCTTTCTTCTTTTCCATATTATATGTGTTTTTTGTTTTCTGTCACAAAGTTACAAAAATAAATGTGCTATTATGCAGCACATAGCGGTTAAGGTATGTTATTAATGCAGAATCGCCGAACAAGCCGGTGTGTGCAGTGTTTAATAAGTACATAGCAAAATTACTTTTTCCATTGCAAGAAATGTGATAATGATTGGTTTATTATCTAAGCGAGG
>JAIDJW010000077.1 GCA_029052015.1 Paramuribaculum sp.
GCCTCTTGTCGGATTCGAACCAACGACCCCGAGATTACAAATCACGTGCTCTGGCCAACTGAGCTAAAGAGGCGGGTCGCCGAGCTTTCACTAACGTTACCGGCTCAAAAGCGATTGCAAAGTTAAGCACTCTTTTTGTAACTACCAAATATTATTTCTTTATTTTTCTGTCGTTTTTATCATTAGCCCTACGTTAAGTGCTGATTTCATGATGCTTGCATAATGATTCACGATTTAAATTTTTCTTTGCGAATTTTATTTATTAAGTTTGTAGTGGCGTCACAAAAGGTGTGACGCCACCCGATAAGCATCATAAACAACTAAAAACATAACAATGAAACAAGACATCGTTGCCCGCATTTCAGCACTCCGCGACGCCATGAGAGGAGCAGGAGTAAACGCAGTGATAATTCCACAGACAGATCCGCACCAGGGCGAATATATCGCCGACCACTGGCAGGTGCGCAGATGGTTCAGCGGCTTTACCGGCAGCGCCGGCGCACTCGTTGCCACATTAGACAAGGCTTTCGTCTGGGCGGATTCACGCTATTGGCTTCAGGCCGCCGCACAGCTTGAAGGCACCGGCATAGGAGTGATGGAAGAAGGAAAGCCGGAGGTACCTGCCATCACACAATGGCTCTGCTCCGAACTTAAGCCCGGAGAAAAAGTGGGCATCGACGGAATGGTATTCTCACTCGATGCAACCGAGTCGCTTGAAAAAGAACTCGCAGCCAAAGGCATCGGACTCACAGTGGATTTTACCCCCGCTGATACACTATGGACAGACCGTCCGGCAATGCCGCTTGACAAGATTTTTGTACATGACGAGAAATACGCAGGCGAATCCAGCTCCTCGAAAATTGCGAAAGTACTTGCCGATGCAAAATCCCAGGGTGCGGACGCCGCATTCATAAGCGACCTCGCCGAAGTGGCCTGGACCCTCAACATCCGCTCGCGCGATGTTGAGTCAAATCCAGTAGCTACAGCATTCCTGTATCTGTCACCCGTCGGCTCGACCCTGTTTGTCGAAGCACGCAAACTGACTCCGGAAGTAAGTGCTTACCTCGAAAGCAACTCCGTCACAACCGCGCCATACGACAGCGTAAAAGAATTCCTCGGCGCCCTCCCCGCCACAACCAAAGTGCTGATCAACGGAGCGCAGAATGCCGGCGCAGTGGCAGCCGCGCTCGGCAGCCGCATTGTGCGCGGCACATCTCCGGTGGCCATGCTCAAAGGATGCAAAAACGAAGTTCAGGTACAGGGAGTGCGCGATGCGATGGTGCGCGACGGAGTAGCTCTTGTGTATTCCTTCATGGAAATCGAGGACGCCATAGCCACCGGCAAAAAAATCACCGAGCTGGATGTTGCCGACATTCTCACAAAACACCGCAGCGCCCAGCCTCTATATTTTGACCAGAGCTTCGACACCATAGCAGGCTTCGGCCCACACGGAGCCATCGTGCACTACTCAGCCACCCCCGCCACAAGCGTCGAGCTCAAGCCCGACAACCTGCTTCTGGTTGATTCCGGAGCAAACTACCTCGACGGCACAACCGACATAACACGCACCATTACCCTCGGAAACACAACCCCGCAGCAACGCCGCGACTTCACCTTGGTGATGAAAGGACACATCGCTCTGGCAAGCGCGGTTTACCCCGAAGGCACCCGCGGAGGCCAGCTTGACACACTTGCCAGAATCAACCTATGGAAAGAAGGACTCAGCTATCTCCACGGCACCGGCCACGGCGTAGGTCATTTCCTCAACGTGCATGAAGGCCCGCAGCGCATCCACATCACCGAAAACCCCAACGCCATGCGCCCCGGCATGATAACGTCAGACGAGCCCGGCCTCTACCGCTCCGGCGAATACGGCATACGCTGCGAAAACCTCATCCTCACAGTACCCGCCATGACTACCGAGTTCGGACGCTTCCTCAAGTTCGAGGTTCTCACCTTGTTCCCCTTCGACCTGAAGCTGTTCGATACCGAAATCATGACCGACAACGAGATTGAATGGGTAAACAACTATCATGCCACAGTGCGCGAGCGCCTGCTGCCGGCTCTCGAACCGGAAGCGCAGCAATGGCTAAAGACAAAAACAGCCACCCTATCACGCTGACACCTTAATTATATAGAAATATAGCAGAAGATATGGCACTAATTATTCCACTGCGGGGCACAACGCCGACTATCGGCAAAGACTGCTTTCTCGCCGAAAACGCCACCATCATCGGCGATGTCGAAATGGGAGATGGCTGCAGCGTGTGGTTCAACACCGTGCTTCGCGGCGACGTAAACTCCATTCGCATCGGCGACAGAGTGAATATTCAGGACGGAAGCGTGCTGCACACATTATATGAAAAATCCACCATACAGATAGGCAATGATGTATCTGTCGGTCATAATGTAACCCTGCACGGATGCATCATCCATGATTTTGCGCTCATCGGCATGGGCGCTGTTGTGATGGATGATGCCGAAGTGGGTGAAGGAGCTCTGGTAGCCGCCGGCTCCGTTGTGCTGTCGCGCACAAAAATCGGCCCGAACGAGCTTTGGGGCGGAGCGCCCGCCAAGTTCATAAAGATGGTTGACCCGCTCCAGAGCAAGGAGCTCAACCGCAAGATTGCGGCAAACTATCTGATGTATTCAAAGTGGTACTCCGAGCCTCAGGACCCAGAGCAAAGATAACCCACTGCTACACTTAAGCTTATCCGCCCCGGCACACGATTGTGTGTCGGGGCGGATGTCATCAAGTTATTATTAAAAGGCGGCAAGGGGTGTGATATGTCTGCAATTTAACGTAAATTTGCACCGCGAAAAGTTATGCTAAAAAAAACGAAAAACATAACAGATTCAATAAACCAATCATAATAATCTTTATTCCAAACCATTATGAAGAGACTTTTTCTCTTAGCCAGTGCAATTTGGTTTGTCTGCTCAGCATTTGCTGCCGACATCAAGTGCACCGGTGTGGTTGTCGATGAGGATAATTTGCCCATGGTGGGAGCCACTGTCTCCGTGCCCGGCACATCTATCGCAACCGCAACCAACATTGACGGTCAGTTCACACTCTCTGTGCCTGAAACCGCAAAGACCGTAAAAATCACGTTCATCGGCTACAAGACCGTCGAGAAGGCTCCCGCAGCAAACATGGGCACCATCAAGATGGACATCGAGTCTAAAATGCTTGCCGACGTGGTTATAACTCAATCCATCGGCAAAACCAGAGAAACACCGGTGGCTATGTCTACCATCAACTCCGACGCTATCGAGTACAAAATCGGCAGTCAGGAGTTTATGGAACTACTCAAAACCACTCCCGGTGTCTACACCATCCGTCAGGGCGGAGGCTTCGGCGATGCGGAAACCCGTTTGCGCGGATTCAAAAGCGCAAATGTCGCAATGATGGTAAACGGTATACCTATCAACGACATGGAATGGGGAGGCGTCTACCAGAGCAACTGGGCAGGCCTCTCCGACGTGGCATCCAATATCCAGACCCAGCGCGGACTCGGCGCCACCATCGTGTCCACACCGTCTATTGGCGGCACCATCAACATCACCACCCGCACTACAGACGTCAAGCGCGGCGGCAATGTGTGGTACGGCATGGGCAACGACGGCATGAACAATTACGGAGTGAAAGTATCCACCGGACTTATGGACAACGGCTGGGCAATCACATTCCTAGGCTCCCACAAATGGGGCGACGGCTACATTCAGGGCGCAAAGTTCAACTCCTATAACTATTTTCTCAATGTGTCGAAGCGCATCAACCAGTCACACCAGTTGAGCCTTACAGCATTCGGCGCACCGCAGACCCACTATCAGCGCTCAAACTATGACGGACTTTCAATTGAAGGCTGGCAGGGAGTCAAAAACTATATGAACGGCGAAAGCATGTACCGCTACAACCCCACATACGGTTTTGACAAAAACGGGCAGATGCGAAACTCCAACTACAATGCCTACCACAAGCCCCAGATTTCGCTCGGACACACATGGCAGATTGACCACACACAGAGCCTGTCTACATCAGTATATGTTTCCATAGCCACCGGATATGGCCTCAAAGGCTATGGACGCAACGGCTACAGCAGCGACTGGTACGGCTCTTCAAACGGAGTGCTCAACACAAAGTTCAGAGCTGCCGACGGCACATTTGACTATGCCGCCATCCAGGAAATGAACGCAGCCTCCACCACCGGCTCCAATATGGTTATGGCACGCCAGAACAACAACCACGAATGGTATGGACTCGTTTCATCCTACAAAAAACGCATTGATTTCGCCAACTCCAGCCGACTCAATATAATCGCAGGTCTTGACCTCCGCTATTATATCGGTCATCACATCAACAAAATATGCGACCTGTACGACGGCGCATATTATATCGACGACACCAACCGAGGCAATGTCAAGAGCGCCAACAGCAATCTCGCCGGTAACCCCGACTTCGTTTATGCGAAACTCGGCGTCGGCGATGTCATAGCACGCAACTACAACGGCTATACCGCCCAGGAAGGAGCGTATGCACAGGCCGAGTACACCATGCTCGGAGGCAAACTCAACTTCGTACTATCGGGCGCACTCAACAACAATACATACTGGCGCCGTGACTTCTTCTATTACGACAAAGAGCACGAACGTTCAAAAACCATGAACTTCATCGGCGGAACGATAAAGGGCGGTGTAAACTACAACATCGACCGCCACAACAACGTATTCTTCAACACCGGCTACATCTCACGCGCACCTTTCTTCAGCGGAGGTGTGTTCCTCAACTCCAACTACTCCAATGTCACCAACCCCAACGC
>JAIDJW010000078.1 GCA_029052015.1 Paramuribaculum sp.
GCCATTGTGCGTGGCTCGGCGCTACCGGCTTTTCTTCAGGGTGTGCTCGGCGCCACCGGTCTGATCGGAATAGCTCTCGGTTCCATGATTCTCGGCAATCTTAGCGACCGCCACGGATACCTGTTTTATTTTAGGCTTTGTCCGGCCCTTATATTTGCGGGAGCCATGCTTGTGTGGCTCACATCATCTGTAGGATGGCTCATAGTGGGGCTCCTTGTAATAGGATTCGGAGTAGGGGGCGGCTACAGCCTTGACACCGATTATATATCCGAACTCATGCCACAGAAATGGCAGTCGTTCATGGTCGGAGTAGCAAAAGCCACCTCCTCGCTTGGATTCTTTGCCACAGCAGGCATATCCTTCTTCATCCTCAAAAAACAATTTCGTCCGGAGCACTGGAGCATTCTCATGCTCATAATCGCGGCTCTCGGATTACTGACACTGCTTTTGCGCATACGTTTCCGCAACAGTCCACGTTGGCTTCTCACACACGGTTATGCCGCAAAAGCGCAGAGTGCCGCAGAGTTTTTCTTCGGACCCGGCGCCACAATAGCCAAGCCTGCGGCATTACCGGCAGACAGCGCCGGCAAAGACTCCTCGGAGATTCTGATGTCATTCTTTAAAGGTGACAATCTGAAAAAAGTCATTTTCAGCGGCATTCCGTGGGCTTGCGAAGGAGTAGGAGTGTACGGAGTCGGGGTATTTCTCCCGGTTCTGATTGCAGCGCTTGGCATAGCGGGCTCAGACCACACAACAGGGCTTGCCCATGTGGTTTCATCGGTCAGGCTTACTGCGGTAATCAACTTTTTCATTCTGCCCGGTTTTGTCATCGGACTGCTCTTGGTGCGGAAAATGAATCTTGTGAAGATGCTGACCGGCGGATTCTTCATAAGCGCCATAGGCTTGACAATCCTTCTTTCCGCATATCTGCTCAAATGGCCCGTATGGGTATCTGTTGCCGCATTTGTGATATTCGAGATTTTTCTCAACGCAGGGCCTCATCTTGTCACCTTCATTATACCAGCAAAAATCTATAGCGTGGCAAACCGTGGCACCGGTAGCGGCATTGCGGCGATGATTGGCAAGGTTGGAGCCATACTTGGAGTGTTTTTCATGCCGTTGCTGCTGAAATGGGGAGGCATCACGCTCGTTTTGTCCGTGTGCATAGCCGTTTCGTTTGCCGGCGCCATCATTAGCCTGATATTTGGCAGAATTGTTTTAAAAACTGATTAAAAAGAATACTGATATGCACATGGCAGATGCTTTGATTTCGGCGCCCGTTGCAGGAGCGGCCGGAGTAGCGGCGGCAACATTGATTGTTATCGCAGGAATTCGTGTCAAGCGGTGCGCCGACAAACGGATTGTGCCGCTGATGGGAGTGATGGGCGCCTTTATTTTTGCCGCCCAGATGATAAACTTCACAATTCCGGGCACCGGCTCAAGCGGTCATGTGATTGGCGGAGTGCTCCTTGCTGCGTTGCTTGGACCCTGGGCGGCGTTCCTCACACTTGTGTCAGTGCTGCTGATACAATGCCTGATTTTTGCCGACGGAGGACTCATGGCTCTTGGCTGCAATATAATCAACATGGCTGCTATGTCGTGTCTGGTAGCTTATCCGCTTGTCATGAAGCCTCTGCTGCGATTTCCGGCATCACCGGTGAGGATACTCTGCGTGTCAGTGCTCGCCTGCGTGGTAGCGCTGGAGGCCGGAGCCTGTCTGGTTGTAGGCGAAACTGTTGCGGGCGGCATCACAGCTCTGCCGTCTGGCAAGTTTCTTATGTTCATGACTCCTATTCACTTTGTGATAGGTATAGGCGAGGGGCTTGCCACAGCAGCGGTGATATGTTTCATACAGCGTACACGACCCGACCTGCTTCACACAGATGCCCGTGTAGAAAATAAATCTATGAAATCCGTGCTTGTGTGGTTCGCAGCGGCAGCAGTGATATTGGGAGGCGGCATCGCTTATCTTGCTTCGGAAAACCCTGACGGGCTTGAATGGTCTGTTGAAAAAGTTGCGGGTGTTTCCGAAATCGAGAGCGACAATGACTCGCCCATAGCGGCGGAAATGGCGGCAGCGCAGTCAAAAACAGCGCTGATGCCAGATTATGACCACTCTCTCGCCGGCATTCTTGGTGCGGCGATGACCATGACATTGCTCTGGGCGCTCACATCGCTTATCGTGCGCTCCCGAAGGAAGAGTCCGGTCAAATAACGCTCAAAGATAAGGGTATATGAGCGGCATAGAAAAAGCGATAACACGGCTCGCGGCGCTCGAAAACGGTGAAACCGCCGGTTTTGTGCCCGATGCCCGATGCATGCTGATCGTGACGCTCGTCTATCTTGTTGCATTGCTCAGCTTGCCGGCAGGTAATCTTTCGCATATAATCTGGTTTGCCTTCTATCCCATTATCGGCTGCGGCATTCTTGGCGTGAGTTACTCCGTATTGTTCCGGCGTTCATTGTGTGTGCTGCCGTTCATTGCGCTGATAGGTATCGCCAACCCCATTTTCAACCGCGAGAGCGCCTTTGAGGTAGCAGGTGTGATGATAACCCGCGGCTGGCTCGAATTCATATCCATACTTTTGCGCGGTCTCTTCTCGGTGCAGGCCCTGCTGCTGATGTGCAGTGCCAATGGTTTCGCAGGCATATGCCGGGCGATGTCACGCCTGGGACTACCGTCGGCACTTACCACTCAGATGCTGCTTGTCTATCGCTATCTCGGAGTACTGTTGTCAGAGGCTCTTGACATGAAGCGCGCCCGCGAGAGCAGGGGATTTGGGCGCAAATCATTGCCGATCAGCCGATGGGGCGCGTTTGTCGGTCAGCTGTTTGTCCGCACGGTCGGCAGAGCGGAGCGCATACACAACGCTATGCTTGCGCGAGGCTTTGAGGGCACATTCCGCTACTCTTCCCGAAGCTCCTCGCGTTGGAAAGCTACCGACACAGTATATCTTGTTATCTGGATAGCTCTGTTTGCGGCTCTGTATTGTTTTAACCCTTCTGAATTTATGTTTGCGCTATGAGTCACCATTATATAAGTTTCAAGGATGTAAGATACTCCTATCCCGATGGACACGAGGCGCTGCGCGGCATATCGTTCCGCATAAACCATGGCGAAAAAGTGGCGCTGCTCGGACTTAACGGAGCAGGCAAATCCACTCTGTTGCTACATGCCAACGGACTCTTGCTCCCTTCGTCCGGCGAAGTCAATGTCGGAGATGTGCCTGTTTGCAAAAAAACACTGAAACTTGTCAGGCGCAGTGTTGGGATGGTATTCCAGAATCCGGACGACCAACTGTTTATGCCCACCGTAGCCGAGGATGTGGCTTTCGGTCCGAGAAATATGTCATTGCCGGAAGAAGAGGTTGAGCGCCGCGTATCTTACGCGCTTGATGCCGTGGGGTGCGGCGGGTTGCGCGATAAATCTCCGGCTCATCTCAGCGGAGGGCAGAAGCGTAGCATCTCAATAGCCACGGTACTCTCCATGGAGCCTGACATCTTGGTGATGGACGAGCCCACTGCCGGACTCGACTACGCTGCGCGCAGGCAGGTCATCGACATAGTATCGGCATTTGAGCACACCTGCCTTATCGCCACCCATGACCTCGGCCTTGCCCGTCAGCTATGTCCGCGTTCGCTCCTCATAGACCACGGTCGGATAACAGCCGACGGCGACACAGAATATGTTATAAAACAGCTTTTGCACTAAATTCTTTACTTGCCGAAGGTCTTGTGAAAGATATTCGCTGTACCCTGTGTGGAGGCATATTGTTTGTGCCA
The DNA here is from genome assembly GCA_029052015.1 of Paramuribaculum sp. GTDB lineage: Bacteria > Bacteroidota > Bacteroidia > Bacteroidales > Muribaculaceae > Paramuribaculum. The sequence continues at coordinate 3,784 of JAIDJW010000078.1, forward strand.
TACACAGATTGCATGGCTTATTGGATTGATTAGTATATATATGCTAATCTGTCAATAGGGTTCAAACAGATATAAATAAGCGGGGAGAGATGTGGCAGCGGTTGCTCGTCCTCATTGCGTTTTGTAGGAACCGGTGTTTTAATGAAGTTTGAACATCGTAAAAAAATGTATACCTTTGTGATGAAAGGATAAAATCCCGGTGATTGTAGATAGAAATATGACAATCAAAAGTGAAGATAGTAATATTTGTTTAACCTAAACCTCAAGAAAACCCATGAAAAAAAGGTTTATCACAGTGTTTATGGCTGCGGCTCTTCTGCCCCTGACAGGTCTTCAGAAGGCGCAAGCGGCTGAGGGGGGGGGTAGTTACGAAGCCGTAGCTCCCGCCCAGCAGCAGACGAGCAGATGTATCGGCACTGTTGTCGATGATGATGGAGAGCCGTTGCCCGGCGCAACAGTCAGAGTCGATGGCACCCAGAATGCAACATCTACCAACATTGATGGAAAATTCACTCTTTCCAATGTCAAGCAAGGAGCTAAGATTACCATCTCGTTTGTCGGATGTCGCCCACAGACGGTTGTGTGGAATGGCGAGGAAATCAATGTGACCCTCAACTCCGATCTGAATGAACTTGACGAAGTTGTTGTAGTCGGCTACGGCACACAAAAGAAAATCAATCTTACCGGAGCTGTGTCTCAGGTGAAGGGCGACGAAATATCACGGCGCCCGGTTGCCGATGCGGCACAAATGCTTCAGGGACTTGTGCCGGGCCTCACGGTCACCAACAGTAACTCAGGTCGTCCGGGCGGTAGCGCCACCCTTCAGCTCCGCGGTCAGGGCAACCTTTCCGGCACCGGCTCACCTTATATATTGGTGGATGGTGTGGAAATGGACCTGTCGGATGTCAATCCCAACGATATCGAAAGCATATCAATACTCAAGGATGCCGGAGCGAGCGCCATTTACGGAGCACGCGCGGCTTATGGTGTCATTCTTGTCACCACCAAGCGTGGCGAAGAAGGCAAGATGCGAGTAAGTTATCAGGGAACTGTTGGTTGGAACAAGCCGACCAAGCTGCCCGATATGCTCGACGGCTATGAATTTGCCAAGATGTGGAACCATGCAGCTACCAATGCAGGAGTGTCACGTCTGTATTCTGATGAGAAACTCGAACTTCTCAGACAGTTCCGTGACAACCCCTCCAGTGTGGATCCATGGCAGGAACTTTCACCGACGGCAAACATGAACCCGGCTTTTGAAAACTCGGAGAGCGGTATAGGTAATACCGACTACTTCGACCTCCATTACAAGGACTGGGCATTCAAGCAAAACCATAACATCAGTGCAAGCGGCGGCGGAAAACGCGCGCAATATTATGTGTCGCTCGGCTACTATGGAGAAGATGGAATTCTGCGTTATGCCGACATGGGCTACAAACGCTACAATTTCGCTTCGAATATCCGCTCTGCGATAACAAAGTGGCTTAACGTGCGCGCTAATGCCAAGTTTATGCACTCCGACACTGATACGCCTTTCGGCACAGGTGGCATCAGCGAAGGTTTCTATCATTCTCTGGCACGTTTCCGTCCTACTGTCCACTACATGGACCCGAACGGTCACTTCACAGAGCTGACAATGATTCCCTATCTGCAGAGCGGTACATACACCAAGTCAAAGCGCGACCGTGTAAACGTTACATTCGGCATGGATGTGGAACCGCTTAAAAACTGGAAGATTTTTGCTGACTACACCTATCGTTACTCCGGTCTGCAGTATGAGGCTCTCAACGTTGCTCCCGACATCTATGCCGCCGACGGTGAAACAACATCGAAGGGTGTGCGCTCGGAGCTCGGCATTCAGAAGGACGGCAGATTCACCCGTCAGTCGGCTGTGACACGTTATCAGAACTTCAACCTGTATACCAACTATAGCATAACTGTTGCCGACAATCACAACTTCCAGATTATGGCCGGTTACCAGACCGAGGATTACCGCTATTCCTTCATGTCAAACTATGTGACAGGTCTCTACTCCACAACCAATCCCGGCATCAATCTCGGTACCAGTGACGTCACTGCTGTCGATACCCGCAACAGCTGGGCCACAAGAGGTTTCTACGGACGTTTCAATTATGACTATGACAACAAATACCTTCTGGAGGTGAATATGCGTTATGACGGCTCTTCACGCTTCTCGAAGGACAACCGCTGGGGCTTCTTCCCCTCTGTTTCGGTCGGCTGGAATATCGCCCGCGAGAATTTCATGGAGTCGCTCCGTCCCACACTCAATCTCCTGAAGCTCCGTCTCTCTTACGGTAAGATGGGCAACCAGGCAGGAGCCGGTCTGTATACCTTCGCTTCCACAATGGGTATAACTCCAAAAGGCAACTATATATTC
>JAIDJW010000079.1 GCA_029052015.1 Paramuribaculum sp.
AAGCCGAAAAGCGCCGCAGTAAACCACGAGTTACCAATGAGTTTGATAATATAAACTAATTTTTAAGAGTTACTTATGATAGCTATAATAGCTATTATAATTAGATAGCTGCCCAATATCTGAAAAATTTGTAACTTTGGGGCACGAATGAGAAGATTACTCCTTATATTATATATGTTGGGCTGCGCGGGCGCGGTTATGGCATCCGGGGCTGACACTCTCGCCGTCTATGAAGCGACAATGGATATTGCCGGCGGCAGCGGCGATTTTGCGCCTTTTTATCTTGCTTCAAACCGTTTCGGCATTATGAGCAGCAACCGCAATGCGATTTTCAGCGCCAAGGCGGTGCGGGCTCTTGACACCAGGCCGAGGTTCAGCTATGGATTCGGTGCGGAGGTTGCCGGCGGCTACACCTCAGCCGTGGATTATGACCGATATTATATCGACACGCACAGCTGGGGCAAGAACCGTCAGCATCCGTCACGGATATGGCTGCAGCAGCTTTATGGCGAAGTGAAATGGCGAAGCCTGTTTCTGAGCGTGGGAATGAAAGAGCGCGACCCTGCGCTTGTTGACCGCACCCTTTCGTCCGGCGACCTGGTGCATAGCGGCAACAGCCGCCCTATACCGCAGGCGCGGGCAGGATTCATTGATTATCAGCCGGTGCCTTTTACCCGCGGATTTCTGCAGGTGCAGGGAGAATTTGCATACGGCAAGATGGCTGACGCATCGTGGTGGAGCGACCACAGCGACAGATACAACTCGTGGACCGCAAGCGGAGTGTGGCATGTGTACCGCCGTCTTTATTTCCGCACCGACACAGCGCGCAGAGTGAGCGTTACTTTCGGTGCGCAGGCGGCGAGCTTCTTTGGTGGCAACACCGTCTATCTCCATCATGGAGAGGTGGCTCGGGAGGCTCACCGCGGAGTGAATATAGGCGATTTTTTCGCGATGATAATACCGATGGACAAGGGTGAAGAGGATTTTGTGCGCGGCGCTTCGCTCGGTTCGTGGGACATTCGTGCAGACTTCAGGCTGCCACGCGGCGCGCAGCTTGGAGCCTACGTGGAGTTTCCATGGGAGGACGGCAGCGGCATGGGCAAGATGAACGGGTGGGATGGTCTGTATGGGCTTGAGCTTACATTGGGCGGCAAGAACCCAGTTCTGAAAAAAGCCGTTGTGGAGTATCTGGACCTTACCAACCAGAGCGGACCTATCCATTATGCTCCCGGCGATTATTCCGAGCCACCGTTTTTTACACAGGCAACCGGCGCCGATGACTATTACAACAGCAAGTACTACAATGCCTACGCCAACTACGGCATGATTATGGGCACGCCTATGGTGATGGCGCCGATATACAACCGTGACGGTTATATGGCCATAGTGGCAAACCGTGTGAGAGGATTTCATGTCGGAGCGCAGGGATTCCTGTCAGCTGATGTGGAATGGAAAGTGATGATGAATCATCGCAAGGCCTTCGGCAACGGTTTCACTCCGCTTATCCCCGCGCTGAAAAGCACATCGGCTTACGCGGGGATAGACTGGACCGTCAGGGCTGTTAAGGGGCTAAGGCTCGGAGCGTCATTGGCAGTTGACCGCGGAGATTTGCCGGCAAACGCATTTGCCGCACAACTGTCGGTGAGTTACACCGGCATAATACCTTTTAGAAAATGAGAGTATCGCTATACATACTGTTTATTCTCGCCGCGATGGTGCTCGCCGCCGCTGGCTGCACGCGAAACAACGGCGCTATCGGCGCATGGTTCGGCACATGGCAGGTGACCTCCATATCGGTCAACGGCACACCCGTAGCCGACTATGACGGCAATATATCGGTGATGTTTCAAAACAATATACTCAAGAGCATTGAGCTTCTCGAACATCATGAGTATAATGAATACTTCGCTACATGGAGTGTCGAGGGCGCAACCTTGTCCATCGACGCAGTGAAGGGCGGGGTAGCCCCGGGACTTATGATGCCGGCGGGGTCGGTGGTTCATGTCGAGCTTTTGCGGCGTCCCGGCAAGGTAATGCAGTGGCGATATGTCGATGAAAGCGGCACTGTTTACGATTACGATCTGAAAAAACTTTATTGACGCGCGTTTGAAATGGAAGAATCACTCCGGTTATCACAGAAGCAGAGGCTGCAGCAGACCCTTTCGCCGCTACAGGTTCAGTTTGTGCGCCTGCTGGAAATGAACGGGCATGAGATAGAGGAGGAGGTTGACCGTGAGCTCGCCGAAAATCCCGCGCTGGAGATTGCTTCCGAGTCGGCTCCCGAGGAGAATGAGAATGTCGGCGATTTTGATGAAAGCGCCGAGCAGCTGCAGCTCGCCGACTATCGCAGCGAGGAGGATATACCTTATTATAAATTCGAGGCACGCAACTCATCTGCGGACGACAGTTATTATGAGCCGACCGCGGTTGCGGGCGAGGGCTCGCTAATGGAGCAGCTCATGAGCCAGTTGGCACAGCTCCCCCTCACAGATAAGGAGATGCAGCTCGCCCGCATAATTACCGGAAATATAGATGACAACGGCTATCTCACCCGCACTGTGCCCCAGATAGTTGATGATGCGGCGATTCATGACGGCATAGATGCGGATGTGGAGGAGGTGAGAAAGGTGCTCGGCATAGTGCGCTCGCTGGAGCCTGCGGGTGTTGGCGCGGTGGATTTGCGCGACTGCCTGCTGATTCAGCTAAAAGCGCGTAAAGAAACAGATGATGTAAGGCTCGCCAAAGAAATAATAGAGCACAATTTCGACCTGTTCTCACGCATGGACTTCGAGCGGCTTGGCAGAGCGGTGAAAGCTACTCCGGAGCAGCTCCGCAAGTCTGTGGATGTCATCCGCTCGCTTAATCCCAAGCCCGGAAGCGCTTTCCAGCCTCAGTCGGCCGACGAGGACAAGATGCGCCAGATAACTCCGGATTTTCTTGTAGATTCCGACGGCGTCAATCTTTCGCTGACTCTTCTCAACCGGGTGCCTGCTCTGCAGATAGAGACAACTTTTGCCGATGCGGATGTGGAGGTGACTCCGCGCACTCCCGGCCGTAAGGCCGAGGCTATGGAATTTATACGCCGCCGGCGTGACGATGCCGCATCTTTCATCAAACTGATGTCGATGCGTCGGGAAACTCTCTATAGGGTTATGACCGCGATAATGAAAATTCAGCGCGATTTCTTTCTGACCGATGACGAGCTTGCTCTTAAGCCAATGATTCTGAGGGATGTCGCGGAGCTGACAGGATATGATATATCGGTTGTGAGCCGTGCTGCCTCGGGCAAGTATGTTGCCACACGACGCGGGGTGTACCCGCTGAAATTTTTCTTCAACGAGCGCCCGATGGAAGATTCCGATGCTTCTTCCCGTGAAATCATAGCTGCTTTGCGCGAAATAATCGAGGATGAAAACAAATCCGCCCCGCTGAGCGACGAGGCGCTTACTGCCGCCCTACGTTCGCGAGGATATGACATTGCCCGGCGCACGGTTGCCAAATACCGTGAAAAAGAGCAGATACCGGTGGCAAGGCTGAGACGACAGGTGTTATGAGTATGTACACATTACTAAAGTCAGAATAATGAATAAGATTAGTAAGATATTGTCGGCGGTGTTCTCGCCGCTGCTTGTGCCGACCTACGCGGTGATAATCGCGCTGTGGACTTCAATGCTTGTCCTTACTCCGCTCATGGTCAGATTGCGCATAACAGGGATATGTTTCGCAATAACCTGTCTGGCGCCGCTTGTTGCGATTCTGACTCTGTACAAAATGAAACTTATATCTCATCCGGGGCTTAACGAGCGCAAGGAACGCACGTTGCCCTATCTCGTCACCATTGTCTGCTACGCCGGATGCGCCTTGATGCTTGCGAGCGTAAAGGCTCCGTCATGGTTGTGGCTTTTCATGGCAGGCGGTGGGGTGGCTGCCGTGGTGAGCATGATTGTCAACCGGTGGTGGAAAATCAGCGCCCATCTTGCGGCAATGGGCGGACTTGTGGCGGTTGTGTTCCGCATGGCGCAGCTCCATGTTGTAGCTCCCGGTGTCGATTTTCTCGCGGTGGCAGCGGCGGTAGTGGTTGCTGCCGGAGCGGTGGCTACAGCGAGAGTCTACCTCGGAAGCCATACTCTGCTGCAGGTTATAGCCGGAGTGGCAAACGGATTTTTATGCGTGTATATATTAACAGCTTTTTAAATATTTAAGATATGCAACCAATCGTAAGCATTATCATGGGCAGCACATCCGATCTGCCCGTGCTGTCCAAGGCAGCGGAGTTTCTTGACAAAATGGAGGTGCCGTTTGAGATGAACGCTCTTTCCGCACACCGCACTCCTGCCGAAGTGGAACAGTTTGCAACAACAGCACAGGGCCGTGGCATAAAGGTTATTATAGCTGCCGCCGGAATGGCCGCGGCGCTCCCGGGAGTAATCGCCGCCATGACTCCGCTGCCGGTTATAGGCATACCCATCAACTCGACTCTTGACGGTCAGGATGCTCTGCTGTCTATAGTCCAGATGCCTCCGGGCATATCTGTGGCAACTGTAGGTATCAACGCCGCGCTCAATGCCGCAGTGATGGCGGTGCAGATTCTTGCGCTCTCCGACCCGCTGCTTGCAGAGCGCTTCGCTGCCTATCGCGCAGGGCTGAAAGATAAGATAGTGAAGGCAAATGCCGATCTTCATGAAATAAAATACAAATTCAAAACCAACTGAAACCGATTGCCGGACTATGGGAGTTTTTGACTACCGCAGAAGAAAGTCGGGCGCAGTGAGGGTAGGCAGCACCGCGATAGGCGGTGACAATCCGGTGCGTCTGCAGTCCATGACCAACACATCTACGATGGACACCCCGGCAAGCGTTGCCCAGTGTGAGCGCATCGCTGCCGCCGGGGCCGATATCGTGCGTCTCACCGCCCAGGGTGTGCGCGAGGCGGAGAACATAGGGCGAATACGCACGGAGTTGCGGAGCAGGGGAGTGGATGTGCCTCTGGTGGCTGACATCCATTTCAATCCCAAAGCCGCGTTCGAGGCCGCGCGTCAGGTTGAGAAAGTGCGCATAAATCCTGGCAATTTTGTTGATCCGGGCCGCACTTTCCGCAAGATTTCATATACCGATGAGGAATATGCGGCGGAGCTGCAGCGCATTGACGATGCTCTTACGCCCTTTCTTGAGCTGTGTCGCGAAAACGGCACCGCAATCCGCATAGGGGTCAACCACGGTTCGCTCAGCGACCGCATCATGAGCCGCTTCGGTGACACTCCTGCCGGAATGGTGGAGAGCGCTATGGAATTTCTGCGCGTTTGCCGCAAGCGCGATTTCAATGAGGTGGTCATCTCTATAAAGGCATCCAATGTGAGGGTGATGGTAGAGACTGTGCGGCGTCTTGTCGCAGCCATGGATGCCGAGGATATGCACTATCCGCTTCATCTCGGCGTTACTGAAGCAGGCGACGGCGAGGACGGCAGAGTAAAATCGGCTGTGGGTATATGCACACTTCTCGCCGAAGGCATAGGCGACACTATCCGTGTGTCACTCAGCGAGGACCCCGAGCATGAAGTGCCGGTGGCAAAATTTCTTGCCGATTATGTGGGTTCATGGTCCGGCGCTCCTGAAATAAAGGGTGAATTTGCCGAAGGTTACAATCCTCTCGACCCGCAGCGCAGGCAAAGCGCAGCTGTCGGCATTGTCGGCGGCGACAATCAGCCGGTTGTGGTTGGGATGGATTCATCCGAGCATTACGATTCTGGCAGCAAACCGGATTTCTTTGCCGATTCATGGTTTGATTTTGTCGAAATTGATGCACAGTTTTCGGACGAGCAGCTGAAAAATATCCCTGCGGATAAAGTGGTGGTGATAAAAAGCAGTCATCCCAATTATCAGGCGGCGGTGAGTGCGGCAGTTCACCGCATGATTACGCTCGGTATTAAAAATCCTGTAGTGCTCAAGGTTGAATATTGTGCGATAGCTCCAGATGAAGTTGCCTTGCGTGCGGCGGTAGACCTCGGTGTGCCTCTAATGAATGGTCTTGCCGACGGTTTATGGATAGATGCCGACACTGTTGGTGCGGCAGATGCGTCACGCATCGCGTTCGGCATACTGCAGAGTGCCCGTATGCGCATCACCCGCACCGAATATATAGCCTGTCCGGGCTGCGGACGCACGCTGTTTGACCTCCAGACAACTCTGCGTAGGATAAAAGAGGCTACCGCAGGGCTTCGCGGACTGAAAATAGGGGTTATGGGCTGTATTGTCAACGGTCCCGGCGAAATGGCTGACGCCGATTACGGTTATGTCGGTGCCGGTGTCGGTAAGGTGAGTCTGTACAAAGGACGTGAGTGTGTCGAAAAAAACATTCCGGCAGAGGAAGCCGTAGAGCGTCTGCTTGATTTCATAGAGCGAGACAGCAGGCAATGAGTGGCGATGAGAAATACATGGCGCGTGCCGTGCAGATAGCCTGGGGCGGTCTGGGCAATGTGTCGCCAAATCCTATGGTCGGCGCGGTGATTGTGTGCGACGGCAGAATAATAGGCGAGGGCTATCACCGCCGCTATGGCGGCCCGCATGCCGAAGTCAACGCGATAGCATCTGTTACGCAGTCCGACCGCGAGCTGCTCAAGCGCAGCACAATGTATGTCACTCTTGAGCCGTGCTCTCATTTCGGCAAGACTCCCCCTTGTGCCGATCTCATAATATCTACCGGCATACCGAGAGTGGTTGTGGGATGTCTTGACCCGTTCGAAAAGGTGAGCGGCAGAGGCATAGCCAGATTGCGCGATGCCGGTGTGGATGTCACAGCCGGGGTTCTCAAAGACTTGTGCGAGGAGCAAAATAAGGTGTTTTTGACCGCCCACCGGCTCAGACGCCCGTTTGTGACCTTGAAATGGGCTCAGAGCCGCGACGGATTTATGGCTCGGCTAAAAGATGACAAGCCGGAGGCGGTAAAATTCTCAACAGACGCCTCGACAGCACTTGTTCATGCGATGAGAGCGCGCCACGATGCGATAATGGTTGGCAGCTCAACGGCAATCATAGATATGCCGCGGCTCAGCGTGCGCGATTTTACCGGACGAGAGCCGGTCAAGATTGTGCTTGACCGCCGTGGCCGCTGCGATAACTCTGCTCTGCAGAATCTTGCAGGTGAAACCTTGCTGTATTTAAGTGCGGCAGAGCTCCCGGCCGGATGTGCGGGCGAGCCGATTGCCGTATCGCCACGATGCAGCCTGTCCGAGGTGCTGTCAATGCTTTATTCGCGTGGCATCACCTCACTGCTTGTTGAAGGGGGTGCACAGCTTCTTCGTGGATTTATGGATGAAGGGCTTTGGGATGAGGCGCGCGTAGAAATAGCCTCTATGTGTCTGGAAAATGAAGGGACGGCTCAAATATCCATGCCCGGCAAGCCGCCTGTGGAGTGCATGGAAACCGGCGGTAATGTTATAATATGCGTTAAAAACCGGAATAATAGGGGGTAGGATGTGTGATACGTCTAACCTTCTCCGCTGATTTTCAGTATTATTCCTAATTTTGTAGCCGTGTGGCAAGTTAGCGCGTCACTTATTTTAACGTATAGTCATGTAGAGTTAAGGAAAAAGATATTAACTTTGCACGTTGAAAAATAATGTTTTATGAATTTTAGAATACCCGTCATTATATTCATCTCGGCAATGGTAGCAGCTGCGTCGTCATGCAGTAACGATGACAGTGATGTAGAACCTGTTGTTATCGAGAACACAGCTCTGTCTAATGTGGAAGTTACCTCCTTCACCATTAAAGACAATTCGCATATCGCGCAAAATATTGATTCGTTGTTCTTTTCCATTGATCTTGACAATGGAGTGATATTCAATGCCGACTCTCTGCCAGTAGGGTCCAGACCCGGCAATGCAATTGTCACACTTTCCCTTCCGACTGTGAGCAAGGCTGAATTTGTGATGAAATATGACGGCGGTAAGGACTCTGTTGTCAATTATACCGAAAAGCCCAACGACTCTATAGACTTTGCCGCCAGCAGAGTTATACTCCGCATTGTTTCCGCAAATGAGAAATTCATGCGTGAGTATGATGTTAAGCTGAATATCCATAAAGTAAAGCCAGACAGCCTTTATTGGGACAGGACTTCATATCGTCCCCTCCCCGGAAAGCTATCCGCCGTGACAGCACAGAAGACAGTTGAGAATAACGGTATATATTACACTCTCAGCACCAATGGCACTGATATCTCACTCGCCGGAGGTACAACACCGGATGTCGCCGCGACCTGGAACACCCTCCCGGTGATGCTTCCTGAAAATGCAATAGTCGGATCACTGTCGGTGGCCGACGGCGACTTTTATATTCTGGATGCCGATGACAATCTGTTCGTCTCTTCAGATATGTTTGGCTGGACTGACACCGGGGTGTCAATGTGCCATATCTATGGTGTGTACGGCACCTCTTTAATTGGTGTGAAACGTTCAGCCGGAAAATACTATCATGTGACTTATCCATCAACCACTGAAGTGGAGGTCAATGGCGCTTGCCCGGTTGCCGGCACAAGCGCGTTGATGGAATACGACAGCAAATGGAGCGACCGACCGATGGTGACATTTACCGGAGGGCGTGCTGCAGACGGCTCTCTCAGTGGATCAACATGGGGCTATGACGGCACTTCGTGGGCGCAGATTTCGGTGGACGCGATGCCTGCACGCGAAGGTATTGCCGTATGTAAGTATTATGACGTAGCGGTTTCTACGGCAAACAAAGTCAGCACCCGCGAAGTGCTTTACGCTTTCGGCGGCAATGATGCCGACGGCTATATTGACAACACCTTATATATATCAATCGACCGTGGAGTGCATTGGAGTAAGGCACAGACTTGTCTGCAGTTTGCGGATTATGTGCCCTCTCTGACAGGGGCGCAGGCAATTGTAGCCTCGACCACTCTCAATGTCGATGGGTCACGTGCCATAAAACCCATTTCCTCGTGGGAATGCCCCTATATTTATCTTTTTGGCGGCAAAAATGCCTCGGGAAGGATTAGCTCGGGAGTATATAGAGGCGTTCTCAATCAGCTTGCATTGATACCCATCCAGTAAAAGAAAGAGAAAGACAATCGTGAAAATCCGCCTCATATCACTATTTATGGCAGCCTTAAATTCATTTATGCTCGTGAACGCACAGGAAGCGCGCTATAGGTGGGATATAGGTGTGGCCGCAGGTATGAGCGGATATAATGGAGATGCTAATAGCGGATTCCCTTTCAGGCATCCCGGTTTTTCGGCTTCGGTTTTCGGTCGCTATAACATTGATAGCCGCTGGGGCATCAGGCTTCAGGGAGGGGTGTCGGGGCTCAGCGGCAACACAGCGGATATGGACGATGTGCTCCCCGGTTTTGAAAACTATAGTTTCAAGTCGACAATCTACGATATAACCTGCAGAGGGGAATTCAACTTCTTTCCCTACGGCATCGGCGAAACATACAAGCGGCTGCGCAGATGGACTCCCTGCCTGAGCGCCGGCATAGGAGCTGTGATGTCGGCGGTTGACGGCGACAGCTATGTTGCGGCGGCAATACCTTTGGGTATAGGTCTCAAATACAAGCCTTCGCAAAGGGTAAATCTTGCGCTGGAACTCACTATGACAAAAACACTCGGCGACCATCTTGATGGCAAACAGCTGAGTGACTTGTATACAATCAAAAGCTCATTTTTTAAAAACACCGACTGGTACTCTACTCTGAGTCTGTCGGTGACATACGAATTCGGAGAGCGATGTATCGTTTGCAACCGCAAGGACTGAACTCTTCTTTCATGACAAAAGCACACTGCATAATGCCTACACTGCTTGATAAAATAGATGCCACGCGAGTTCCCGCCCATGTAGCGATAATCATGGACGGAAACGGCAGATGGGCCAAAGAGCGCTCTATGGAGCGCTCCGCCGGGCATGTCGAAGGCGTGAACACTGTGCGACTAATCACTGAAGCTGCATCTGAAGCGGGCGTGAAGTACCTTACACTTTACGCTTTCTCTACAGAAAACTGGAATCGCCCGCAGACCGAGGTCGATGCCCTGATGCATCTTATAGTGATAGCCATTGAGCGCGAGACTCCCGATCTTATAAAGAACAACGTGAGGCTCGACATGATAGGCGATTTCAGTCGCATGCCCGCCGAAGCGCTTGGCAGGCTGCGTCAGTGTATGGCCGACACAGCCCATTGCACGGGGCTTACCCTTGTGCTGGCACTCAGCTATTCGGCACGCTGGGAAATCACCGAGGCCGTCAGGCAGATTGCACTCAAGGCGAAAAACGGTGAGCTTGAGCCGGAAGATATCGACGATGCCGCAGTGTCGTCCCATCTCTCTACAGCAGGCATGCCTGACCCCGACCTTCTCATCCGCACCGGAGGCGACAAACGTGTCAGCAATTTTCTGCTCTGGCAAATCGCGTACTCTGAAATTTATGTAACACCTACCTATTGGCCCGATTTTGACAAAGAGCAATTCTACGGAGCCATAATAGAATATCAATCGAGGGAACGCCGCTTTGGTCTTACCTCCGAACAATTAACCAAGTGAATACCCCATCCGTCAATATTATGCGTTTTAAGCTGTCCATCATCATCTCCACCATCGCGGCGCTCTGCGCCTCTGCAATGGCGCAGACACCTGTCGACACAGTCTACAATCCTGCAATCATATATTCAGGAATGCCTCCGACCTACGAAATAGCCGATATTAAGGTCAATGGTGCCGACAACTATGAGGATTTCGTAATTATAGGCTACTCCGGTCTCAAAGCAGGTGAACGCATTGAGATTCCCGGCTCTGAAATCACTTCGGCGTCCAAGCGCCTGTGGCGTCAGGGACTCTTCAGCAAAGTGCAGATAGCCGTTGACAAAATTGCCGGCGACAAGGCATGGCTTTCAATAAATGTGCGTCAGCAGCCGCAGGTTTCGGCGATAAACTACAATGGTGTCAAAAAAAGTGAGAAGGATGACCTTCAGGAAAAACTGCAGCTTTATGTAGGCAACCAGATAACGCAGAATATTGTAAACCGTGCCACACTCATCATTAAGCAGTACTACAAAGAAAAGGGATTCGGCAACGCCGATGTGCTCATATCTCTTCATGAGGACCTGTCAAAGCCCAACAGCATGATAGTCGATATCAATATCAACAAGCATGACAAAGTAAAGGTGCACAAGATATACATTTCCGGCAACGAGGTTCTGAGTGACAGCAAACTCAAGCGCACCATCAAAAAAACTAACGAAAACGGCAATATCTTCAACCTTTTCCGTCAGAAAAAATTTGTTGAGAGCGACTATAAAGACGACTTGTCGCGCATCATCGAGAAATACAATGAGGAAGGCTACCGCGATGCGAAGATTCTTAGCGACAGCGTTGTGCCCTACGAT
>JAIDJW010000008.1 GCA_029052015.1 Paramuribaculum sp.
CACGTCTTCGTCTTCAAACAAAAATCACTCGAACAAACCTCAAAAATCACCTGCAGCTAATTTTTGCGAGTTACTTACCGGAAATATTAAATGCATATTTAAAATTATGAGTGGACACTTGCTAAAGTTTTTTTGCTTCGCGAGCGCTGCGCGATGACGAACTCTATGAGTTCGTATCACCCGCCTTATAAAAGCAGAAAAGCCAAGCCGTAAGGACTTGACTTTCATGCTTCAGCGGAGAGGACGAGATTCGAACTCGTGGTAGGATTGCTCCTACGTCAGTTTAGCAAACTGGTGGTTTCAGCCACTCACCCACCTCTCCTTTAGATGGCGCGTTGCCAATTGTGGTGCAAAGGTAAGCGTTTTTTTTTACCGATGCAAATGAAAAGCCTATTTTTTGCTAATTTTGCGTCATGATAGCACAGGATGACAGTTCGGCAAAGGCGCGGCAGCCTCAGAAGCCGCGCAAACCAACGACTCGCAAGAAGTCGAAAAAGCGGAGCGGCAGCGCTCAGTTGGCACTGATAATAGCCATAATAGCAGTTGTGATGCTCTGCGGAGGGTTCGGCATTTTCTGCCTGCACTCTTACAGCGGGCCGGCGAAGTGGGTGCATATCCCCGAAGGCTCGTCTCGGGCCGCTGTGGGCGATTCGCTGACTTCAGCGCTTGGCAGCGGGGAGGCTAACCGCGTGATTTTTTTATGGAAACTTATGGGAGGTGATGCCGCTACGGCTCATGGCGCCTATCGCATAGAGCCCGGCACTTCTTCGCTGCGGATAGCGCGCAAAATCGCTACCGGGGCTCAGACTCCCGTAAAAATCACATTTAATAATGTGCGCACTCTCGATGACCTGGCGCAGAAAGTGGCGGGGGATATGGAGTTTAGCGCCACGGATTTTTCAAAAGCGTGCTCCGAAGTGCTTCCGGGCTACGGCTTCGAGGACGCGCGTCAGTATCCGGCGGCATTTCTGCCCGACACCTACGAGGCTTACTGGACTGAGAGCGCCCGGGGAGTTGTTGAGAAACTGGTCGGTCACCGCAATTCGTTCTGGAACGAGGGGCGCCGCTCGAAGGCGAAAGCGCTTGGGCTGAATCCGGTGAAAGTGGCTACACTGGCTTCGATAGTAGAGGAGGAGACGGGCAAAAAGGACGAGCGCCCGACTGTTGCGCGGCTGTATCTCAACCGGCTTGCGAAGGGAATGAAGCTGCAGGCTGACCCGACAGTGAAGTTTGCAGTGGGAAATTTCGGTCTGCGACGTATCCTCAACAAACATTTGTCGGTAAATTCGCCTTATAATACATATATGAATGCGGGATTGCCTCCGGGTCCGATACGCATCCCCGATGCCGCGACTCTTGAGGCGGTGCTTGACGCTCCCCGCCACTCATATATTTATATGTGCGCGCGCGAGGATTTTTCGGGCTATCACAATTTTGCATCGGATTATTCCACCCACACCGCCAACGCGCGCCGCTATCAGGCAGAATTGAACAAACGCAACATAAAATGACCCCTAAAGGAGACAAACTCGTGGTTCTCGCCACATATTCCAACGACTGGGAGGCGCACATCGCCAAAGGCATCCTTGACGATGCGGGCATACCATGCTTTATCAGCAACGAGACTTTCGGCAGTCTGTACCCGATAGGTTTCAACTCTATCGGCGGCATTGCGGTAATAGTGCGTCAGGAAGACCTCGCCGAGGCTGAGAGGCTTACGTCTCACTGCTCGTCGAGCGGCATCTGAACAGCCTGCTCTATTGCCTGTGCGTCGGCGATTCCGCCCTCGGGGTCGCCGCTGTCTTCGCCGCGCTCAATTATGTATCGGTTGTAGTAAGAGAGCAGCAGGGTTGTTAGCGGCAGAGCGATAATCAACCCTATCAGCCCCATGAGGCTTCCCCATACCGAGAGCGACAGCAATATAATAGCGGGATTGAGTCCCATTGCCTTGCCCATTATCCTGGGGGTGAGATAAAGGTCCTGGATGCACTGCACAACGCAATAAACTGCCATGCATTCCCAGAAAATGGTCCAGAAGTCGCCTCCTCCGCCAACAGCATATACAAGGCACAGCACTGCAGTGGGCAAGATTGACACAAGCTGCAGATAGGGCACCATGTTGAGAAGCCCGATAAACAGGCCGAGAACAATAGCCATCGGCAGCCCTATGATAAGAAATCCGATGCTGAACAGTATTCCGACAATGAAGGCAACGAGAGCCTGCCCGCGGAAGTAATGGTTCATGCTGTCCTTGATATCTGTGCCTATGCGAGACATTATCGGGCGGTATTTAGGAGGAATAGCGTGGCGCATACCGCGGTTGAGCCTGTCATAGTCTATCATGATAAAAATCACATAGAGCACTACTACGCACCAGCTCACCACCCCGAGCAGCACCGAAATGCTGCCTGTGATAATGCTCCACGAAGCGCTGAGTGCGTTTTCAATCAGTGACGTCCACTCCTGGCTGGTGAGCATATCAGAGAGTTTCTTGAAATCGACCTGCCGCTTCAGGAAATCGTGCACCGACTCCGGCAATATGGACCCGTTTAGCTCTGTAGTTGCATAGTTGCGCAATATCGCCGCCATCTGGTGGGCCTCGTCAAGGAGCATCGGCACAAAAAAGTAGGCGGCGATGCCGAAAAGGAAAAGCGCTTCAAAGAGCGTGACGAATATCGCCGCCACCCTCCCCTTCAGGTGAAGCAGCCGGCGGTTGTATTGCACAAAAGGCTCAAGCATATACGCTATGAGACACGCCACACAAAATGGCAGCAACACATTTTTAAGGGAATTGATGAGCCAGATTATTCCCGCGAAAATGAGCGCTCCGATAATCAGGCGCACTACGCGGTCAAAAGTGTACGGGCGGCGTTGAGTCATATTTCAGTCAATGGTTAAGGCACGAGGCGGTTGAGCACTGTCGAAATCAGGTCCTCGATAGCCGTGCGATAATTTGGTGTTGAGTTATGGTTCATGCGGTTTGCGATAATGGAGCAGACGGTCATAGCCTTGTGTCCCATGAGCCGAGACAACCCCTGTAGGGGGGCGCTCTCCATCTCGTAGTTGGTTATTCGGCGGTCACCGTAGCGGAAACTCTCTATGCGGCTGTTGAGGTCGGGATTTGCCAGCGGCAAACGCAGCTCCCTGCCCTGCGGCCCATAGAAACCGACGGCGGAGATAGTGTTGCCGCGCACCATATCAGTGCGTCCGATGCGGCTGACGAGCTCCTCGTCGGCGTCGACAACATAAGGGCGCGCCCACAGGGGATTCCACCCCGTGTGGCTGCAGAGCGCTTGCTCAAATCCGAGATCTGCCACCTCATTGCGGCCGGCGTAATAGTTGAGCACCCCGTCAAAGCCTATAGCCTTTGTGGCTATAACCGGCGTGCCGACGGGCAGGTCGGGCTGCAGCGCTCCCGAGGTGCCTATGCGCACCATCTCAAGAGTGCGGTGTGTCGGCTTTACGGTGCGGGTGTTGAAGTCGATGTTTGCAAGCGCGTCAAGCTCGTTTATCACAATATCTATGTTGTCCGGCCCGATGCCGTGGGACAGGCACATTATCCTCTCTCCACGGAGTGTGCCGCCGATTGTGCGGAATTCGCGTGACTGCACTTCAAAATCACGAGTGTCGAAGAATGAAGCCACAAGCTCCACCCTGCCGGGATCGCCCACGAGCACAATCCTGTCGGTGAGCTGCTCCGGCGTAAGATGAAGATGAAACACACTTCCGTCAGGATTGATGATTAGTTCAGAAGGTTCTATTCGTTTAGGCTGCATGGTCATATAAGTTTAGTGGTTTATAAGGGTTAGGCGAGGCGGTAGCGGGCGCCGGGGAAGGCTATGACGAGTCCTTTGAATTCCATGTCGATGAGAAGCCCCATGAGTTTGCCTGCGCTAAGGTTGAGGGCTACCGTGAGCTGATTTATCTGCGCGTCGCCGTGGAGAGTGAGATAGTCGACCACGGCTTGCTCCTCTTCGCTGAGGCTCGCAAAAAGCTCCTTCTGCACCGGTTGCGTTTCTTTTTTCTTCCAGCCCATGGCGGCTATGAGGTCGTCGGCTCCGGTGACGAGGGCCGCGGTGCTTGTAGCGATAAGTCTGTTGCACCCCACGCTGTATCTGTCGGAAGTGCGTCCCGGCAGGGCGAAGACGTCGCGGTTATAGTCCGCGGCAAGGCGCGCGGTGATGAGCGCGCCACCCTTTTCGGCGCTTTCAGCCACTACGAGACAGTCGCACAGCCCGGCTACAATTCGGTTTCGCGCTATGAAGTTGCCTTTGTGCACCGCGTCCGCCGACGTATAGTCGGTGAGGAGCATCCCTCCGCTGCGCACAATCCGGGCGGCTGTCTGCCGGTGCCGGGCCGGGTAGATGGTGTTTAGTCCATGAGCGAGCACCGCCACTGTCGGCAGCCCGTGCTTGAGCGCTGCGCTATGGGCTGCGATGTCTATGCCGAAGGCGAGTCCGCTCACAATCACCGGTGGTTCTTCCAGGCTCTCCGCGAGCCCCCGCACAAGCCGCTCGGTAAAGTCCAGGCCGTAGGGAGTGGCATGGCGTGTGCCTACAATGCCGACAGTGAGCCGGTCGTTCAGCGCGCATTCCCCCGCTCCATACAGCATCAGGGGGGCGTCCTCGCAGTCGGTCAGTCGCGCCGGATAGTCGCTTTCGGTAAAATATAGGGTGGCGATATTGTGGGCGGCGACAAAATCAGCCTCCCGCGCAGCCTTTTCAAGTAGCTGCGCGCGATAGGTGTCGTCAAGAATCTTGATGCCGTAGCCGAGCATGGCTCCGAGCTGCGAGGCGGATGCGTCGAAAAACGCTTCCTCGCTGCCTGTGCGGTCAAGGATTTCCTGCGCGAGCGCGCTGTTGATGCCCCTGAGCTCGGCAAACGCCATGCGGTAGACTATCGAATCATATTTCATCACAGATATTTTTCAAAGGCGGCTGCAAGCACATCGCCTCGGGTAAGGGTTCCGTTTTCAAGACACACCACCGTGACCTCCGCGCGCGCCACCGGCTCCATGTCCTCAGCCCGAAATATGTCCTGACGGAAGATAAATCGCGGTCCCTTGCGCCAGAGCTTCAGCTTGCTCACCATATCCTGCCCGAGAGTAAGCGGCGTGAGATACTCTATCTCAACCTTGCGGAGCACCGGGTCTATGCCGCGTGAGTGCATCTCGGCAAAAGAGAAGCCTGCGCTCCGGCAGAATTCGTGGCGCGTATGCTCCATATAGTGCAGGTAGTTGGCATTGTTGACAATTCCCTGCACATCCACCTCATAGTCGCGCACCCTCATCGTCATTTCAAAGTCGTAGCTCTGTATCGATTTCATAAACGAATGGTTTCTTTGCGGTAAAATTATAAAAAAAGCGAGGAAGAGCCTAATTTTGCAGCCGTTTATAAAT
>JAIDJW010000080.1 GCA_029052015.1 Paramuribaculum sp.
CCCTTCCCCTCCCCGCGAGTTTGTTTGCGTGGGCGAGGCTTGCCTCGCTTATCTGCCGAGCAGGTAGTCCACCCAGGCGTCCATGCCGGTGCCTTTAGTGGCGGAGACTTCAAAGAAGCGCATGGCGGGGTTGACTTTAAGCGCGTTGGCTTTGAGGCGCTCGATGTCGCTGTCAACGTAGGGCAGCAGGTCTATCTTGTTGATGACGCATATTGCGCTGCCGCTGAACATGTAGGGATATTTCAGCGGTTTATCGTCGCCCTCGGTGACGCTGATAACTACCACTCTCTCGCTCTCGCCGAGGTCAAACATGGCGGGACACACGAGATTGCCAACATTCTCGATAAAAAGTATAGACCCCTGCGCAGGATTCAGGTCCTCTATCGCATGACCCACCAGATGTGCGTCGAGATGGCAGCCGTTGGCGGTGTTTATCTGCACGGCAGGCACCCCTTTGGCTCCGATGCGGCGCGCATCGTTGTCGGTGTGCTGGTCGCCCTCTATCACCGCCACCTCGCGGCGCCCGGCAATCAGGGTTATGGTAGCCTCAAGCAGGGAGGTTTTGCCACTGCCGGGGGAGGACACCAGGTTATAGGCGGTTATGCCGCGTCCGGCAAGAAAGCCGCGGTTGAAAGCCGCATTACGGTTGTTTTCGCCGAGAATGTCGGCTTCAATGCTTATGGTTTCGCTTACCTGACCGTCACCGTTGTCGTGGTGATGGTGGTGGTGGTGATGATGGTCGCTGCCGGAGCAGCCGCAGGTAGTACACATATATCAGTCGGTAATTTTGTCTGAACGCGATGCTTCTTTGGACTCGCGGGCGGGATTGCGGGGGAACCAGCCCTTGCGCACCCTCTTTTCCTGGTCAAATATCTCTCTTACGGTCCAGAATGACGAGAATGCCACAACGCCGAGAAGGGTTGACCACACAACGTCTTCAACCACAACCGAAATAGCGGCGCATATCACTCCGAGAACTACAAACCACCACCAGCAGCCGGTGCCGAAATAATAGTGGCACTTTATGACCACCGGATGAAACAGCCCTATTATAAGAAAGGTGCAAAGCCCGATAAAGAGGCCCAAAAGATGGTATGATGATAGTAGCTCTGTCATGATAGTAATGAGTATTTAGTGCTTGTATATATTTTTTACCAGCCGCCGGAAGCGCCGCCGCCGCCGGTCATGCCGCCGCCGAAGCTGCCTCCTGAAAATCCGCCACCACCGCCGAAGCCTCTGCCTCCGCCGGGAATAATAACCACCGGCACTACCGGCAGCTTGGGTATCTCATACGCCACATTGGAGTCGCGGTGGCAGTTGCGACACGAGTACACCTTCACTCCCCTGCCGGGAGCGGCGGTGGTGGGACGCACAACCACCCGGTCGGCAACAAGCGTGCAGGCGCGGGCGCCGCACTGCGGGCACGGCGAATAGCCCGATTTTGGATTGACAAAGGGGATTATATCCTTTTCGCCACAGCCGGGGCAGAGCCACACGTCATAGTCCACCGAGTCGATTTTTTCCTCGGTATCCTGCGCGGGGGTGAGGTAGTCGTTGTCGTGCACCTCGTCGACCTTCTGCATGGGTGTGCTGCAGTTTGGGCACTTCCGCGGCGAGTTTCTCACGCGCTTCATCTTCGCTGTGAGTATCAAGTATGCCAGAAGGGGCACTCCGATGCCGATGCAGCCGAGCATGAGGAGGGGTGTCTTGATTGTCGAGAGCTTATAGTAGCGCTCGGTCGGTGTCATTTTGCGCGATTTGCGCAGGTTGTATATCAGTATGAAGAATGCTACGGCTGTCATAGACACACACAGGCTGCCGAGCATACTCCACAGTTCGGCCATATCCTCGCTATCTGTATGCCTGCGGTCATTTTCATAGCGCGAACGCACTTCCGCGGCGGCTTCCGGGTCGGTTAGCATGGTGCTGACTGTATTTACCGCGGCGATAGTGCCGCCGTCATAGTCGCCTTCGCGGAAATGAGGCGCCATATCGTTGCGGATGATGCGCCCGCATATTGCATCCGGGAGCACGCCCTCCATGCCGTAGCCTGTGCGCAGGGTGGCGCGGCGTGCGCCTTTGCTTATGAGTATAAGCAGCCCGTTGTCATTGTCCTTCTTGCCGATGCCCCACTCCTCGAAGAGTTTTGTGGCAAAGCCGTCTATGTCGTCGGTGTCAATCTCGTCGACCGCCACGACAACTACTTCGGCGCTTGTCTGCCGCCACACGCCGGCGAGCATGGTGTCGAGCTGCTGCACCGCCGATGCCGACAGCACTCCGTCGGGGTTTGACACATAGCGCCGTGCATCGCCTATGTGCACATTAGGGATGTCGCTCACGCTGTGAGGGGCGGAGAATGCCGTCACCGCCAGCGCAATCACTGCAAAAAGTATTGATATTCGCTTCATACGGGTGCAAATATACGCAAAAACTCGCTTATTCAACGCCCAAACCCTCCCCTTGGTTTGGTTAACCATTTTAGCGCATCACCTACCTTTTTTGCGGATTGAGCTGCCGGGACCCCTACCTACGCGCCAAAGGATTGGCATAGTTACAGGATTTTTTTAATTTTGCGCCAATTAAACGACATCGCTATGGAGAATATGACCGAAAAAAAATCTGTGGTGTATTTCTGCCCCAGAATCACACCTGAAAATCTTGTAAAAGTTTACACTGCGCTCGGACGCGAAGCCAAAGGCCGCGTCGCTGCCAAACTGTCCACCGGAGAGGCCGGCAATCCCTACCACCTCAGCACCGATGTGATAAAGAAGCTGATAAAAATGACCGATGCCACAATTGTGGAGTGCAACACCGCCTACGAGGGTCGCCGCTGCAATGTGCCCGACCATCTTCAGACCGCGGCCGCGCACGGATTTACCGCTATCGCCGAGGTTGACATCATGGACGGCGAGGGGGATATATCTCTGCCGGTGCGCGGCGGCAAGCATCTCAAAGAGAATTTCGTGGGCAAAAACTGGAGCAACTATGATTTCACCATGATACTCTCGCACTTCAAGGGTCATCCCATGGCAGGCTTCGGCGGCGCGCTCAAAAACGTTGCCATAGGCATGGCGTCGTCGCGCGGCAAGGCGTGGATTCACACCGCCGGACAGTCGCAGACCGTGCCGGTTGACTGGGCGAATGTGCCGCCGCAGGACGATTTTCTCGAGTCTATGGCCGAGGCGTGCGAGTCGGTGTTTGACAAAGCCGGCGAAAACATCCTGTTTATAAATGTGGCAAACAATCTGTCGGTTGACTGTGACTGCGTTGCCGAGCCTGAGGCTCCGGAGATGAAAGACCTCGGCATACTCGCCTCGCTCGATCCGGTGGCTCTTGACAGAGCCTGCGTGGACATGGTGTACAATTCGCCCGACCCCGGCAAAAAGCATCTGATAGAGAGAATGGAGCAGCAGCACGCCACTCACCTGCTCGACTATGCCGAGCAGCTCGGTCTCGGCTCGCAGACATACATCATCGAACAGATAGAACCTGCAGCCCCCGATGCCGCATTCTGAAGCCGCCCCGCGGGTGGTGGTGCTCTGCGGCGTGAGCGGTTCGGGCAAAACTCACTATGCGCATCAGCTTGAGGAGAGAGGCTACACACGCCTCTCTCCCGACCTTATAGTGTGGAGCGCCTACGGCTCCGCACTCGCCGCCATGCCATTCGAGCAGCAGAAACCATTGTTTGCCGACGCAGCCGCAGAGCTCGAGCACGCACTTGAAAGACTTCTTGACAGCGGCGGCAAAGCCGTTATCGACGCAACAATGTGTCGCCGCTCCAAGCGCGACTCTATCCGCCGCCTATGCGCCGCCCGGGGCATCGTTCCGCAGCTCGTGTATCTAAAGGCTCCCCTTTCACTTATCAAACAAAGGCTTGCCGACCGCACCGGCAGCGGCCCCGACGACCAGATTGTGTCAGACAGTCAGGTCGAGATATTTTATTCCAATTTCGAGGCTCCTGGCGCCGACGAGGAGTTTATTCTCGTCGAGCAGTGACGCCCGGCAACATTTGTGTTAAAAAACATAAGGGAATTCCGCCCTTTTTTTCGGATTCTTTACCTAACTTTGCATAACTTTGTGAAAGTTACTTACAACCAATCATAGCTATGCTTACCCAGATAATCAATGCCAAAATCCTCACACCGTCCGGATGGCTTAAGGACGGCAGTGTGCTCATGCGCGATGACAAAATTCTTGAAGTTACCAACTGCGACCTCGCCGTTATAGGCGCGGAGCTCTTTGACGCCAAAGGTATGTATGTGGTGCCCGGCGGAGTAGAGATTCACTGCCACGGCGGTGGCGGACGCGACTTCATGGAAGGCACCGAAGATGCTTTCCGCAAGGCTATCAACACCCACATGAAGCATGGCACCACAAGTATATTTCCCACCCTCTCAAGCTCCTCGGTAGAGATGATTGAACGCGCCGCCGACACCTGCACACGCCTTATGGCCGAGCCAGGCAGCCCGGTGCTGGGTCTTCACCTCGAGGGTCATTACCTCAACCAGGCTATGGCAGGAGGCCAGATGCCTGAATATATCAAGGACCCTGACCCCAAGGAGTATATCCCCATCGTAGAGAAATGGAGCTGCATCAAGCGCTGGGACGCCGCTCCCGAACTCCCCGGAGCGATGCAGTTCGGCAAATATATCAGCGGCAAAGGCATTCTCGCATCCGTAGCCCATACTCAGGCTGAGTTTGAGGACATACGCGGAGCATGGGAAAACGGCTACAGCCACGCCACACACTTCTACAATGCCATGCCCGGCTTCCACAAACGCCGCGAGTACAAGTATGAAGGCACTGTAGAGAGCATCTATCTGATTGACGACATGACTGTGGAGGTTGTTGCCGACGGCATCCATGTGCCCCCCACAATCCTTCGCCTTGTCTATAAGGTGAAAGGTGTTGAGCGCGCCTGCGTGATAACCGACGCCCTTGCCTGCGCCTGCGCCGAGGACGCCGAAGCATTCGACCCCCGCGTAATCATCGAGGACGGAGTGTGCAAGCTCTCCGACCGCTCCGCGCTTGCCGGCAGCGTTGCCACAATGGACCGCCTTATCCGCACCCTCGTGCAGAAAGCCGACATACCGGTCGAGGACGCCGTGCGCATGGCTTCCGAAACTCCCGCCAAGATTATGGGCGTTTACGACCGCAAGGGTTCGCTTGCCAAAGGCAAGGACGCCGACATCATGATTCTCGACAACGACCTCAACCTGCGCGCCGTCTGGGCAATGGGCAAGGTTGTCGAGGGAACCAATACCCTCTGATTTGTTGTAATATCATTACAGCAATCTCATCAAAACGCACAGCAATGAACCAGGTAAAACCCAAAAAAGCTCTCGGGCAGCACTTTCTGACCGACCTTTCAATAGCGCGGCGCATAGCCGCCACGCTCAATGACCTCAAAGGGCTTCCGGTAATGGAAGTAGGACCCGGCATGGGGGTTCTTACCCGGTTTCTGCTGGATGAAGGGCATGACGTCACCGTTGCGGAGCTTGACGGAGAGAGCGTAGACTATCTCAACAGCGAATTTCCTGAGCTGAAGGGCAGGATTCTCCACCGCGATTTCCTGACCACCGACCTTGCCGAGATATATCCCGACGGGCAGAAATTCTGCGTAATCGGCAATTATCCCTACAACATTTCCTCGCAGATATTCTTCCATGTGCTTGAGTACAAGGACCAGGTGGCGTGCTGCTCGGGCATGCTTCAGCGCGAAGTCGCGGAGCGCCTTGCTGCAGCTCCCGGAGGCAAGGCGCGCGGAATACTCAGCGTGCTGCTCCAGGCATGGTACGACGTGGAGTATCTCTTCACGGTCAGCGAAAATGTGTTCAACCCGCCCCCGAAAGTGAAGAGCGGGGTAATCAAGATGACGCGAAACAGCGTCACCGACCTCGGATGCGATGCAAAGCTGTTTAAAACCGTGGTAAAAACCAGCTTCGGACAGCGCCGCAAAACAATACGCAACTCTGTGCGCGGACTCTTTGCCCCCGGCACTCCCCTGCCAGATTCTCCCCTACTCGCCATGCGTCCCGAGCAGCTCAGCGTGGAGCAGTTTATAGAACTAACCAACTTGATTGCCTCCGGGCGTAAGTCTGACTGATGAAAGAATTCACACCCGAATATCTCGAACAGCTACGCGACATCATCGCCACAGGCAATGAGCCTGCGGCGCGCATTGAGCTTGAGGACCTTCATCCCGCCGATATCGCCGAGCTTTATCAGGAGCTCGACCTTGAGCAGGCAGAATTTCTCTACAAGCTTCTTGACGAGGACACCGCAGCCGATGTGCTCATGGAGCTTGACGAGGACGACCGCCGCAAGCTGCTCAGCAATATGCCGGCGGAGAAAATCGCCAAGCAGTTTATCGACCACCTCGACACCGACGATGCCGTAGACATCATCCAGGAGCTCGACGAGGAGGACCGCGACAAAATCCTCCGCCATATCGACGATGTGGAGCAGGCGGGCGACATCATCGACCTGCTCAAGTACGACGAGGACACCGCCGGCGGTCTGATGGGCACAGAGATGATTGTTGTGAACGAGAACTGGAGTATGCCCGAATGCATCAAGCAGATGAGGCTCCAGGCGGAGGATATGGACGAGATATACAATGTGTATGTTGTCGACAACGACTACCGCCTCCGGGGCATTCTGCCGCTCAAGACACTCATCACCCACCCCAGCGTGTCAAAGGTCAAGCATGTGATGGAGGAGGATCCGGTAAGCGTGCGTGCGGAGACTCCGGTTGACGATGTGGCGCTCGACTTCGAGAAGTACGACCTTGTGGCAATGCCTGTTGTCGACTCTATCGGCAGGCTCGTGGGACGCATCACCGTCGACGACGTGATGGACAAGGTGCGTGAAGCCACTGAGCGTGACTATCAGCTGGCATCAGGTCTTTCGAGCGACGTGGAGACCGACGACACCCTTTTCACACAGACAAAGGCACGCCTGCCCTGGCTGCTCATCGGCATGCTCGGAGGCATCGGCAACTCTCTTATCCTCGGCAATTTCGAGGAAGGACTGCAGATGGACCCCACTCTGGCGCTCTTCATCCCCCTAATCGGCGGCACCGGCGGCAATGTCGGCACCCAGTCATCGGCTATCGTCGTGCAGGGTCTCGCAAACGGCTCGCTTGATATCCGCCGCTCCGGACGCCAGTTGCTCAAGGAGCTTGGCGTTGGCCTCATCAACGGCTG
>JAIDJW010000081.1 GCA_029052015.1 Paramuribaculum sp.
TATACAGGGTCGGCAGCCACTTATGACGATAATGCAACTGCCCAGAAAAAAATAGCTGAAAGACTTGCCGAGATAGTGTCGGATAACGGACCTTTGGTCGGTGAGGTGCTTGAAATCGGCTGCGGGTCCGGGATGTTTACTAAAGAACTCGTGAAAGTAGCCGGACAGGATGTGTCTCTGACTCTTATGGATGTTTCGCCTATAGCCGAGGCGCTGCCAGGCAAGCATATAGTAAGCGATGCCGAGACTGAAATCAGAAAGCTGCCAGCCAACAGCGTGGATGCAGTGGTGTCTGCTTCGGCAGTGCAGTGGTTCAACTCTCCGCGCAGATTTCTGAGTGAGGCTTTCAGAGTTCTTCGTCCCGGAGGCATTATAGGTCTTGCTGTTTATGGCGACAAGACTTTTCATGAACTGCCGGGGTATAAATCGCCGTCGAGAATATTTTCGATTGGTGAACTGAAAGATAGTATTCCTGCTGAACTTGAAATAGTTAAGATAGAAGATGCGTTGATAACCAGCATGTTTGATTCTTCAATTGAGCTGTTGCGTCATTTCCGTCTCACCGGTGTTGCGCCGTCCGGCACCTCGCCCGAGTCGATGGCAACGGCAAGAGCTGTAATCGCTTCCGGCATAACTGCTTTGACATACAATCCGATATTCCTTTTATTAACCGGGAAATATTTGTAACTTTGTAGTTCTATTGTAGTTTGTAATCAGCAAAAACATTCGCAACCAATCACAATGACTTTCAGACTGAAGACATTATATCGGTTCATGCTCAGCAGCTTTGTGCCGCTGTTTGTCATGACATTCTTTATCTGTCTGTTTATCGTGCTGATGCAGTTTTTATGGCGATATATCGATGACCTCGTAGGCAAAGGGCTTGGAATCGATGTTATCGGTGAACTGTTTTTTTACGCAGCCTTGTCAATGGTGCCTATGGCACTGCCTCTGGCGATACTTCTTGCCGCGCTCATGACTTTCGGCAATCTCGGCGAGAGATTTGAGCTCACGGCGATGAAAGCGTCAGGTGTTTCACTGATAAAATCGATGAGTCCGCTGACAGTGCTTATTGTCGCTATAGCCATCGGCGCATTTTTCTTTCAGAATAATGTGTTGCCGGTAGCTCAGACCAAAATGTGGACCCTGCTTTTCAGTGTCCGTCAGAAATCTCCGGAGCTTGAAATACCAGAGGGCGTGTTTTATGACCAGATTCCCGGTTATAATCTTTTTGTGCAGAGCAAGGACCGCGATAACGGCACTTTGTACGACATGATGATATATGATTTCAGCAAAGGATTTGACAATGCCGGAATCATTCTCGCAGACTCGGGCACTCTGGCGATGACTGAGGACAAGAAGTATCTGGTTCTTGATTTGTACTCCGGCGAGTCGTTTGACAATCTGAAAGAGGCGGCTACGGCGAGCGCGAATGTGCCTTACCGACGCGAAACGTTTGACGACAAGAAGATTTATTTGAAATTCGATGCCAATTTCAACCGAATGGGTGAGGAGGGCATGCGAAACCAGTATGTGGGTAAAAACATTGCGGAGCTCAAGCATACAATAGATTCGGTGAATCTGAGGGTAGACAGTGTGGGCACGAGCTATGCCAACCTTGTGGCGGGCAAGAATTATCTCAATGTCTCTCCCTACAGTTTCAGTGTAGGCGACAGCGGCCGGTCGGTGCGCAGCATAAGAACCGTGTCCATGAAGTCGCCCATGAATGTTGATTCAATATTTCACGGTTTGTCATCGGCATATGAGCTGAATTATCTTGATCGTGCCCTGAGCTCTCTGCGGCGTCAGCGTCAGGACTATGAGTTCAAGGGACTGACTCTCGCCGACGACAGGAAAACCATAATCCGCCACGGCATAGAGATGCACAAGAAGTTTACGCTGTCTATAGCCTGCCTTGTGTTCTTCTTTATCGGCGCTCCACTCGGCGCGATAATCCGTAAGGGAGGACTCGGTATGCCGCTGGTGATATCCGTGTTTCTGTTCATAGTGTACTACATCATAGACAATACCGGCAACAAGATGGCCCGCGATGCCAGAATAGCTGTGTGGGAAGGCATGTGGGTGAGCACGGCGATACTGCTTCCATTAGGTATTTTTGTGACATATAAGGCTGTGAATGACAGCGCTGTGTTCAACAAGGATGCTTATCTAAACTTCTTCAAGAAGCTGCTTGGGCGCAATCAGGTGCGCCATGTGGAGCTTAAAGAGGTGATAATGGATGAGGTTGAAGATTCTCGTGCGGTTGAGCTGCTCGACTCGCTGGATAAATCTGCCGAGTCATTGCTGGCTGCCATACCGAAATCCCCCGGCTATATCAGTTATTGGCTGAAGGGGTGTCCGACAGACCTGTTGCGCGGGCTCTCACGCCAGGAGGAAGATATGGTGGAGTATCTGTCAAATTCAAGAGACAAGCTTGTTATCAACAAATTGATGGATCTTCCGGTGTTGCGCAATCTGTGGCTTTATCGTCCGGCTCCGGAAAGACGTCTCGGATGGCTGGGTGTCATAGTGATTCCAGTCGGTTTGCCGTTATATCTGATCGGACGGCATTCCATCGCATATCTTCGCAAGGAGATTGAATCCATAATAAAAGTAGATGCTGAATTAAAGAACCTTATAACCAAGAAATAAAACTGTTATGACAAATCAGGATATAAAACTCGATACCATAGAAGAAGCTGTAGAAGAGTTTCGCAAAGGAAATTTTGTAATAGTCGTCGATGACGAGGACCGTGAAAACGAGGGCGACCTCATCATGGCTGCCGAGAAAGTGACGCCAGCCCATGTGAATTTTATGGTTACCAACGCCCGCGGAGAGCTTTGCGCTCCGCTCACCATATCGCGTTGCCGCGAGCTTGAACTCGGATATCAGGTCGAGGACAATACATCCATGCTCGGCACACCGTTTACAATTACAGTAGACAAGCTCGAGGGGTGCACTACAGGTGTTTCGGTAGCTGACCGTGCTGCCACCATACAGGCATTGGCAGATCCGTCAAGCGTGCCCTCTACCTTCGGACGCCCTGGACATGTGCATCCGCTTTATGCCCAGGATGAGGGAGTGCTCCGCCGTCCGGGTCACACAGAAGCAAGCATTGACCTTGCCCGTCTCGCCGGATTGCGTCCCGCCGCCACTCTGATAGAGATTCTTAACGAGGACGGCACAATGGCACGCCTGCCTCAGTTGCGTAAAAAAGCTGATGAGTGGGGACTCAAACTCGTGTCTATCCGTGATTTGATAGCATACCGTCTGCGCAATGAATCTACGGTTGAGCAGGGTGTAGAAGTTGATATGCCCACCGATTACGGTCATTTCCGTCTCATTCCTTTCCGCGAGCTGTCATCCGGTCGCGAACATATTGCGCTTATAAAAGGAGATGTTGAGGGCAGCGAGCCGGTGCTTGTCAGAGTGCATTCATCGTGTGCTACAGGCGATATATTTGCCTCGCGCCGATGTGATTGTGGCGAACAGCTGCACAAGGCTATGCAAATGATAGAAAAAGAGGGCAGAGGAGTGGTTCTTTATCTGAATCAGGAGGGCAGAGGTATCGGTCTGATGGATAAGATAAAGGCATACAAGCTTCAGGAAGAAGGACTTGATACTGTTGATGCGAATCTGCATCTGGGCCATAAGGCGGATGAGCGCGACTATGGAGTTGGAGCGCAGATTCTGCATAAACTCGGGGTGCGCGATATGCGTCTGATGACAAATAATCCTGTAAAAAGAATCGGGCTGGAGGGCTATGGGCTCAAGGTAGTTGAAAATGTGCCTATAGCGATTACCCCTAATGAGTATAACCGGTTCTATATGCACACAAACAA
>JAIDJW010000082.1:0-541 GCA_029052015.1 Paramuribaculum sp.
CATCGAGGGCGCGCAGATACTCGTCCTGGTTGTAATACTCTGTGGCGCGGGCAAAAAGAGTCTCGTAGTCCGAGGGGTCTGCCTCGATCATTTTGTCATATACCTGCATTACTGCGCGTGTCATCGGCGAATCGGCCGCAGTCTGTGCCGCTGCATTTGCTGCGACGGCGAGTGACAGTGCGATAAATATGTTTTTGACTTTCATTGTGATGAAGATTGGATATTTGCTATATATAATAAGGTGTAGGTTTATTGCTTTGTGGCGGCCATGTCAAGGATGTGGAAGGTGTCGCAGGCGCAGAAAGCGGCTGTTTCGGTGCGCAGCCTGTTGTCGCCGAGGCTCACGGGCCTGAATCCGGCAGCAAACGCCGATTCTATCTCGGCGGGGGCGAAATCGCCTTCAGGTCCGATAAACACCGCTGCGTTGACAAAAGGCTTGTACTCCTGCGCGAGCAGCCGTCGCGGAAAGGATTTGTCACAGTAGGCGATGAATTTCTGAGTGTCGCCGAGCGAGGATATGGCCGCAGCAAAGGGGGTCATG
>JAIDJW010000082.1:551-15574 GCA_029052015.1 Paramuribaculum sp.
ATGACCGGCAGGGTGGCTTTCAGTGACTGCTTCATTGCTGCCACGGCAATCTTTTCGAGCCGCTCGGTTTTGATTTCCTTTCGCTCGGAGCGGGCGCAGAGGAGAGGGATGATGCGGTTGACGCCTATCTCGGTGAGTTTCTCCACCATCCACTCCATGCGGTCGATGTGTTTGGACGGGGCAACGGCCACCGTGATGTTCTGGCTCCAGCATAGCGGAGCGGGGTTGCAATCCTTGATTTCCACGACAGTGCGCTTGGGGTGAGGGTCGAGTATCACGCAGGTATATCTGTTGCCTTTGCCGTCGATAACCTCTATTGTGTCGCCGGCGCGCATACGCAGCACACGCGCGCAGTGCTGTGAGTCGCTTTCAGGCAGCGTCTGCGAGGTAAGTATGTCGGGGGCGTAAAACTGTATCATCATTCAATCTCTACGGTTTCGGCCTTAGCCTCTCTGACTTGTGCAGATGTGGGAGGGTTGTGGCGGTATTTGAACAGCAGCGCGAACAGCACGCACACCACCAGCGAGTAGCCGGCGAAGATAAACCAGGGGGTCTGCCAGTCGCCGAGCATATAGGACTTGCCGTCGACTTCGGTCCAGGCACAGTAGGCGTTGACAACCTCCCCTGCAAGGAGAGTGCCTATCGAAGCGCCTATGCCGTTTGTCATGAGCATGAAGAGTCCCTGAGCCGAGGATTTTACCCTGTCGTCGGTCTCCTGCTCCACAAACAGTGCTCCGCTGACGTTGAAGAAGTCGAATGCCACTCCGTACACAATCATCGACAGCACGAAGAACCACAGCCCGCTTCCGGGATTGCCGAGGCCGAAAAATCCGAAGCGGAGCACCCATGCAGCCATTGCAATGAGCATAACCTTCTTGATGCCGTAGCGTTTGAGGAAGAAGGGTATGAGCAGTATGCACGCTGCTTCTGAAATCTGGCTGAGCGATGTGAGCAGGGTGGAGTTGTTGGCGCCGAAAGTTGTGGCATACTCCGCCACTCCTTTAAAGCTGGATATGAAGGTGGTGGCAAAGCCGTTGGTTATCTGCAGAGCCACGCCCAAAAGCATCGAGAATATAAAGAATACCGCCATGCGCCTGTCGGCGAAGAGGCGGAAGGCTGACAGGCCGAGAGTGTCGGCCACAGAGCGCTCCGTGCCTTTTGCCGCGAGCGAGCACTTGGGCAGGGTGAAGCAGAAAATGCCGAGAACTATGCCGAGAGCGCTGCAGGTGAACAGCTGCATGTCGGTGTACTGAAAACGGTATTCGGCCATCGGGTTTGACTCGCTGATTGTAAAGCCGAATGCTCCGTCGTGAAAATAAGCGCAGTTGACAAACCACATCGCCGCAATGAATCCTACTGTGCCGAGCACACGGATAGGGGGGAATGCCTCGACCGGATTCCTGCCGTGTGATTTGAGAATCTTGAAGGCTGTGGAGTTGGCGAGCGCTATCGTAGGCATATAGAATGCGAGGCTTAATGCATAAAGCGTGAAAAACGGCGCAAACTCCAGAGTGGGGTGGGTGTGGCCGTAATACCATGCGCTGCCCATGAACACAGCCGCGAGAAGATGACAGATACCGAGCATTTTCTGCGCGGGAATCCATTTGTCGGCGATTATTCCTACGATTGCAGGCATGAAGATGGATACGAATCCCTGCACGCTGTAAAACCACGCTATGTCGGAGCCGAGACCGCTCGGACCGAGGTACTGGCCGAGACACACAAGGTAGCTGCCCCACACTGCAAACTGCAGGAAATTGAGAATAATCAGTCTGATGACAAGACCTGGCATATTGCTGATGTTTTTATGATTGGTTATGCTTTGATATTACTTAATTGTTTTCCCCGCGGTCCTCTTTCTTTTGCCTCAGTATGGCGCTCACTTTGGCGGCTTCCTCATACTGCTCATCTCTAATGAGCCGCTCCAGGGTGCGCTCAAGCTCTTCTATGGCATAGTTTTCAAGTTTGGGCTCGCCGCGGGAGGTGTCGGCGGGTGTTTCATCATCCTGATCGTCACCCTCGTCATTTTCGCCCTGCATCTCCATGATGAATCCGGTTTCGTCAAGAATCTCCGGAGTGGTGTATATAGGTGCGCCGGTGCGCATCGCTATGGCTATGGCGTCGGAGGTGCGCGAGTCAATCTTCACCTGCCTCTCTGCATCGGCAAATGTGAGCTCGGAAGAGAATATGCCGTCCTCGAAACGGTAGATGAACACCTCCTTGAGTTTGACTCCGAAAGCATGGGCAAAGCTCACGAACAGGTCGTGGGTCATGGGTCTCGGCGGAGTGATGCTCTCCATTCTCAAAGCTATGGCCTGGGCTTCGGCGGCTCCGATTACCACCGGTATGCGATACGGACCGTCGACCTGCGCGAGAATCAGCGCGTAGGCACCGGTCTGAATCTGGCTGTAAGAAATGCCGAGTACTTTAAGTTTTATTCTGTCTGTCATCTTGGCGACGTTGTTATCGTATGATTGATTGGAGGTCGATGTTTCTGCCGGTAATTATTCCGGAGCCATAGCATAGCTTGCCTTCCGCGTCATATATCACTCCATACTGTCCCGGGGCTATGCCCTGCACCTTAGTGGCGCTGTCAATCAGGTATTCTCCGGGGGCTATGCGCGTGAGAGTGCCGTCAAGCAGCTCCGGCGAATGACGGTTTTTGAATTTCACCGCCACTTTGTCGCAGCTCTCACCCCATGGGTCGGCCGTAATCCAGTGCATTTCATCAAGATGGAGCGCTGTGCCATACTGCCGCTCGGTGTCGTAGCCCCGGCTCACGTACACAACATTGTCGTGCACGCATTTCTTCACCACATACCACGGACCTCCGCTCAGTCCCAGCCCTTTGCGCTGGCCGATGGTGTGGAACCAGTAGCCTCTGTGCTCGCCGAGCTTCCTGCCGGTCTCAATCTCCACTATTGCGCCCGGTTTTTCGCCGAGATGGCGCTTTATGAAGTCGTTGTAGTTGATTTTGCCCAGGAAGCATATTCCCTGGCTGTCCTTGCGGTAGGCGTTTGGCAGCTTCGCGGCTATGGCTGTTTCTCTCACATCTTTTTTTGGCATATCTCCGATGGGAAACATCAAGTGGCTGAGCTGGCTGTAGGTGATGCGGGCAAGAAAATCGGTCTGGTCCTTTACCGGGTCTGGGGCAGTTGCGAGGTAGAGCAGTCCGTCCTTCTCGGCGATATTCGCGTAGTGTCCGGTTGCTGTCTTGTCAAACTCATGGCCCCAGCGCTGCTCGAAGAAGCCGAATTTTATCATGCGGTTGCACATGATGTCGGGATTGGGTGTGAGTCCCGCCTTTACCGTGCGCAGCGCATATTCCATCACATTGTCCCAATACTCCTGATGGAGCGACACAATCTCAAGCGGCAGCCTGTAGCGTGCGGCTATGCAGCGACACATCTCTATGTCCTCCTCGGCGGCGCACTCTCCTCCCTCGCTGACATCAAGGCCTATGCGGATGTAGAACAGATGAAGGTCGTGACCCTGCTCCACAAGCCTGTGCACCGCCACCGCGCTGTCAACACCACCGGAAATCAGTACAGCTATCTTCATCTCTTAAACTTCTTCAAGCTCCTCGCTCTCGTCCTTGCCGCTGCGCCCGATGATAAAAATCGAAATGAAATAGTCGAGCGAAATCTTTCCCGGTCCGGCAAGGAGTATAAACAGATATATGCCGATAAACATTATGGGCAGATAGCCGGGCTGTGTGCTGTCAAGGCCGTAGAGCGATATGTGAGGCACCAGGTCATGGATGATGTAATACTCCGCCGCAATCATTGTGATGATAGGCGGAATGACTGAAATGCGGGTGAGAAATCCCACCATTATGAACAGTGAGCACACGATTTCCACTATAATCATGAATATCAGGCAGGTCTGTGACGAAAGGCCGAGCATAGTCGGAAAATCGTGGACAAGAGTGTCGTAGCTCACCAGGTGGCGTATGCCGAACTGCATGAACATCACTCCCACAAACAGGCGCATGAACAGGCGCGCCAGGTTGGAATATGTGTAGCCGGTACATTTTACGAATGTCTGGGCTATGATGTTGCTTAGTCTGCTCATGTTTTGGGGGGATTATAAGCTTGAGATAATGGCGATAACCTGATTGATGTTGGCGTTTTTCATAAGCAGGATGCCGTTTTGGTCGATAACATAGAAGCTCGGCGTGAAGCGTATGTCAGCAATGTCGGCAATGTCGGGATTGGTGCCGACAATCCACTCCTCGGGAAATGACGCCGCCGTTGATTTCCAGTTCTCATCCGGAGCAACATTACTTATGCTCACCACTTTCATTATCCCCGATTTGATATATTCCGAAGCCTTGATGTCGGCGTTGAGGCGCGCTCTTGCGATGCTTGTCGTCGTAGTGTTTGACGGGTCGTTGAAAAAAATCAGGGTAACCTGTGACGAATCGGGCGAGTATGTGGCCGAGGCGCCGGTCCGGTCGGTGTAGGGGATGTCGGTCATGTGTGAGCCGGTCATGGTGGAGAGCAGCACTCGCGCCTGCTGCTCGAAGTGCTGTCGGTCAGCTTTGTCTATGCGCTTGTTGTCGGCAACCGCTTTTGCGAAGGGCAGAAAAATCTCGTCGCTGAATATGTCGGCAGTGTCGCTGTGCACAAGATTTTCGGCGGTCTGCGCAATAAACAGCAGGTCGTCGGGCTGCTTATCAAGCTTTTTGAGAAATATCGCGATAGATTTGTGGACATTGCGGGCATTTGCGTACGGCATGAATGACAGATAGTCCTTTAGCGCCCCTGCCATTTTGGCACGCGAGGAAAATCCCTTTTTGAGGTCGCACAGGTCCCAGAAATGGTCCACGAGAAAGGTGGTGCGCCCCTGCAGCGTAGAGATGCTGTCCGGCACGATGGGATATGGAAAATAGGTGTCATTGGCGGCTTTGGCGGGTGTGGCGGCAAAAGCGGCGGCAACTGCCAGAGCGATCAGTATGATTCGTTTCATTTCGATAGTTTAAATAGGCGTATGAATTGGCACATAAATTGCAATGACAAAGGTAGCTATTTATGCTCTAATATTAAAATGAAAATTACAGGCGTGGCAGCCAAACCATTAGCCGACACCACGCGTTTAGAATAAAAGACAATAATCACGTAACTATGAACTTCAATAACTTTACCATCAAATCCCAGGAGGCGATACAGAAAGCTGTGGAGATTACCAGAAGCAGTGGCGCGCAGGCCATCGAGCCGGTGCATCTGCTTAAAGCCATACTGTCAGAGGGAGAATCGCTTATAAAGTTTATATTTGCCAAAACCGGAGCGGGACTGCCGATGGTGACTGCGGCTGTGGACAAGGAGATTGCCTCACAGCCTAAGGTGAGCGGAGGCGAGCCGTATCTCAGCCGCACCTCCAACGATGTGCTGCAGAAGGCGATAGATATAGCCGGGAAGCAGGGCGACGAGTATGTCACTCTTGAGGCCATGCTGCTGGCGGTTTTTGATATCAACTCTCCAGCATCGGCGATACTAAAGGACGCCGGACTAAGCGAAAAAGAGCTCCGCAGCGCTATCGACGAGCTGCGTAAGGGCAAGAAAGCCACCGACCAGAGCGCGGAGGATACCTACAACGCTCTCAGCAAATATGCCATAAATCTCAACGAGCGCGCACGCTCGGGCAAGCTCGACCCGGTGATCGGCAGAGACGACGAAATACGCCGCGTGCTTCAGATACTCAGCCGCCGCACCAAAAACAATCCCATGCTCATAGGCGAGCCGGGCACCGGCAAAACTGCCATAGCCGAAGGTCTTGCCCAGAGAATAGTCCGCGGCGATGTGCCCGAAAACCTGCGCTCAAAGCAGATTTTCTCCCTCGACATGGGTGCCCTTGTAGCCGGAGCCAAGTACAAAGGAGAGTTTGAGGAGCGACTAAAGGCTATCGTCAACGAGGTTACCCAGAGCGACGGAGAGATTATACTCTTCATCGACGAAATCCACACTCTTGTCGGAGCAGGCAAAGGCGAGGGAGCAATGGATGCCGCAAACATACTCAAGCCGGCGCTCGCCCGCGGAGAGCTGCGCAGCATCGGCGCCACTACCCTTGACGAGTACCAGAAGTATTTTGAAAAGGACAAGGCTCTGGAGCGCAGATTCCAGAAAGTGATGGTCAACGAGCCTGACGAGATGAGCGCAATCGCCATACTGCGCGGACTTAAGGAGCGCTACGAAAACCACCACAAGGTGCGCATCCGCGACGAAGCGATTATCGCAGCCGTGCAGCTCTCCGAGCGCTACATCACCGACCGTTTCCTGCCCGACAAGGCCATTGACCTTGTGGATGAGGCGGCTTCCAAGCTCAGGCTTGAGATTGATTCTGTGCCTCAGGCTCTTGATGAGATTTCGCGCCGAATAGCCCAGAAGGAGATAGAGCGCGAGGCCATCAAGCGCGAGGGCGATAAGGAAAAGGTCAAGGAGATAGAAAAGGACCTCGCCTCAATGCGCGAGGAGGAGAAGGAGTTCACCGCCAAGTGGAAAGCCGAAAAAGACCTTATCAACAAGATTCAGCAAAACAAAATCGACATCGAGCAGCTCAACTTCGAGGCCGACCGCGCCGAGCGCGAGGGCGATTACGCCAAAGTTGCGGAAATACGCTACTCGAAGGTCCAGGAGAAGGAGCGCGAGAATGCGGAGATACAGACACAGCTCGGCATGATGCAGGGCGAGAAGGCCCTGATTAAAGAGGAAGTCGACGCAGAGGATATTGCCGACGTTGTGTCGCGCTGGACAGGAATCCCCGTCAACAAGATGGTGCAGAGCGAAAAAGAGAAGCTGCTACACCTTGAAGAGGAGCTTCACAGCCGGGTAGTCGGTCAGGAGGAGGCTATCAGGGCTATCGCCGACGCAGTGCGCCGTAGCCGCGCCGGGCTCAACGACCCCCGCCGTCCTATCGGTTCGTTCATATTTCTCGGCACTACAGGCGTCGGCAAGACCGAGCTTGCAAAAGCTCTTGCGGAGTACCTCTTCGATGACGAAAACATGATGACGCGAATAGACATGAGCGAATATCAGGAGAAGCACACTGTGTCGCGCCTTGTCGGAGCGCCTCCCGGATATGTCGGATATGACGAGGGCGGTCAGCTCACCGAGGCCGTGCGCCGCAAGCCATATTCCGTAGTGCTTTTCGACGAGATAGAGAAGGCTCACCCCGATGTGTTCAACATACTGCTTCAGGTGCTTGACGACGGCAGACTCACCGACAACAAGGGGCGCCTTGTCAACTTCAAGAACACCATTATAATCATGACCAGCAACATGGGCTCGAATGTCATCCGCGAGAACTTTGCCAAAATGACTCCCGAAAACCGCGACGAGACAGTCGAAAAAACAAAAGCCGAGGTCATAGAGATGCTCAAGCAGACAATCCGTCCCGAATTCCTCAACCGAATCGACGAGACAATCATGTTCACTCCTCTCAACGAGAAGGAAATCGAGGAAATCGTCGGCCTGCAGATAAACAGCATCAAGAAGATGCTCGCCCGCAACGGAGTTACCCTCGAAGTCACTCCCGCCGCGCTCCACTTCCTTGCCGAGGAGGGCTATGATCCGGAGTTCGGCGCCCGTCCCGTCAAGAGAGCCATCCACAGGCTGGTGCTCAATCAGCTCTCGAAGGATATCCTTGCCCAGAAGGTGGACAAAGACAAGCCTATAGTCATCGACACCGACGGCGCTGACGGTCTTGTGTTCAAAAACTGAAACATCAAACACATACTCTCTTAATTACTATTATGAAAAAAATAGCACTGTTACTACTGCCCGCCCTGATGTTTGTCTTCACATCATGCCACGATGACGACGACCTGCCTCAGGTAAGCATCAACACCACTTACACCGGAGCGACTATGGTGGACGGCACTCTCTACGTTGTGCAGGACCAGGAGTTTGCTATCACCTCTGTTGTGGCTACTCCTCTGCGCGAGGGCAAAAAGGCCGGCATAACCGCTGTTGACTACGGTCTTGACGGCTGGAATATCGGCTATACCGCAGTGGCGCCTTTCGCCATAACATTTGACGCCGGCACATTCGCCGTCGGCAAGCACCTGCTGTCAATGACCATGATGATTGCCGAGGAGGGTTGCACGCCTGCCACCGGCTACTACGCCACCGATTTTGTGGTTGTGGCAACAGCCGATGAGATACCCGTGCCCGACGACTCCACCGAGCAGGGAGTTATCCGCACCCGTCCCACCATTCAGCAATAGCGCTTAACGCACACACACACTCGTACTTTTACGTTCATGCCCGGCGGTTTCCCTTCTCAGTAAGGGGAGCCGCCGTTATTTTTATTGGACTGTAGTGAGTTTTTGTATTCTTTTATTGGTATATTGGATTTGTATTATATATCTTTGTAACTTAGATGACTAAGGATGAACGTGTAGCGAAGCTACACGATATAGAATGGGAAGATTTTGAGGTTAAGACCGCAAAATCAGAACTGCCGAAGAATGTATGGGAAAGCGTCAGCGCATTCTCTAACACCTCCGCTGGTTGGATTGTGCTGGGAATTAAACAATCCGGCAAGACCTTTGAAATTCAAGGGGTGGACAACATAGAGAAACTTGAACAGGATTTTCTCGGGACACTACGTGGAGAGAAGTTCAATCAAAGGCTGAAAGTTACCCCTAAGCGTTATGCTATTGAAGGGAAGAATCTACTTGCCTTTTATATTCCCGAGGTAGATTTTAAGCCGGTTTACTATAATAATCATTCGTATGGGCAGCGGCGATCAGAGAGCTACCGAGGGCGAAATTCGTGCGATGTTCCGCGACCAGTCTTTTGGCAAGAAGACTGAAGAAACCATTCCCGACACGAGTATTGAAATGCTTAATCTCAATACTTTGAAAAAATATTAGCCATCGTTACGGATACGCCAACAGTTAGTATGGCTGAAATGGCTACAATATTAGGAGTTACGACTCGAACAATCGAGAGAGAAATCCCTAAAATGGTTTC
The DNA here is from genome assembly GCA_029052015.1 of Paramuribaculum sp. Taxonomy (GTDB): domain Bacteria; phylum Bacteroidota; class Bacteroidia; order Bacteroidales; family Muribaculaceae; genus Paramuribaculum. The sequence goes on from JAIDJW010000082.1 coordinate 9,527, forward strand.
TTTAATCAGGCATATCGGTCCCAAAAAAGGAGGCTATTGGGAAATTATTGAAAATTAGATACATTCTCGTCTCTCCAAGTCTATTATGTTATGTGCCTCCCTCATATCAGCTTTTTTCGCAACGGGGAGTTGAAGCGGGTGCGCTCGGGGTCGCGGAGCCAGCCCCATTTGTTGAAGTAGCGGATGATGTTGATGGCGTGGACGGCAGTCATCCTTAGTGATTTGTATGACTCCGCGCGGTGTGCGTGAACCACAGTTGGCTGCGGCACATACATGGTGCGCCAGCAGCGGTGGATGCGCCGCGTGAGGTCAATGTCCTCAGGGTACATGAAGAAACGTTCGTCAAACACGCCGCATTGCTTCACCGCCGCGAGTCTCAGCATCATGAAGCTCCCCTGATGGTAGGGGATATTGTGCTCGCGTCCGGGGTCAAGATGTGTCAGCAGATATTCCTCGCGCCGTTTCTTAAACCATTGGCGGGGCATGAAGCGGCGCACTATGAGGTCGAAAGGCGTGGGCAGCAGGCGGCAGCTGTGGATGTCGGCTCCGGTGCTGTTGACAAGGCGCGGCTGCACCATGCCGGCATCGGCATGACTGTTCATATAGTCAGCGAGTTGCGCCACTGCTCCCGCGGCGAAGGAAATGTCGCTGTTGAGCACAATATGATAGTGTGCCCCGGAGGCTATGGCCTCTTTCAGAGCGATGTTGTGAGCGACCCCGTAGCCGGGATTGCCGGGGCAGGGAATATACACCGCCTTGTCAAATCCTGTGCATATTCCGGCTATGCGCTCCTCGCATCCGTTGTCAATTACCCATATCTTTGCAATCGGCTCCGACTCAAGAAGATGCAGAATGCCTGCCAGCTCTTCGGACGGAGTGTGCCAGGTGACTACGGATGCGGTTGTCATCATTTTGAGCGGGTGAGCTTGAATCCGGCGCAGATGCCGTCATAACCCTTTAGCACAGAGCTGACGCCATTTATTGTGGAATTGCCTGTGAGGGTGCCCGCTTTTTCTATGATGGTGACGAGTTTTGACACATCAAACGTCAGGCTCAGGGTATTGCTGCCGCTCATTGTGACATATGAGTCCATCTTGCCGAGAGGAATTTTGCCGCCGACCTTGAAGTTGAACACAAAGTTGGCTTCTGATTTTTTGTCAGTGACCGCCGAGATTGTGCCCTTAAGGGTGGCCTTGCTTATTTTCATGGTGAAAGTGCTGTCTCTTTCAACTGTGAGCACCATGTTTTCGACACCGGCTTTTTTGAAATAAGGCGCGAGTTTGCTCTCGACGGCAGACGAAGCTGCCGCGCCGCCCGCTTTTTTGAGCAGATTGTCGCTTTTGAACGATACCGCAGGAGCGCTGTAATTCCATGTGCCGCTCATTTTCTCAACACTTACTTTGTCGCTTGACACAAGGCTGCCCAGCATTCCTCTGAGGTCGAAAGACTGAGCGGCGGCATCATGAATACCGCACACTGCCATAACCAGAAATAAAAATATACTTTTCATAATGTCGCAAAAGTAGTTTTTATCCTTCAATTGTGCAACCGTAATGGATGCTTAACTAATTTTAAATGACGGCGTCGCCTATGTTCGGCGAATTAAACGTATCTTTACAACCGTTTTAAATATTGTAAATCTCACGGGATCGCGCTCCGGTGGGATTGTGTTACACAGTGTATTGACATATAGTTACTTATGCGAATTGCTCGCTTATATATCTCATTGGTGGCATGTGTTGCTTCCATCCTTGCCGGATGCTCTTCTGACCATTCCGGCATACAGTCGGGTGCAGGCATTATATATCCTGTAGCCGCAGTGAGCACAGAATTGGAAGCTACCGACGCTTCCCTGCCGGGCAATCTTCCGGATGCGGACGACCTTACACTGCGCATATCTACCGACGACGGCCGCTTTACCGGCACCTGGAATCCGATGTCAGACTATTTTCCGCCCGAACCTCTGCTGCCAGGCAAATATGTTGTCGAGGCATTCTATGGCACGGAGCTCAGCGAAGGATTCGACGCACCCTTTTTTTACGGCAAGGCCGAATGCGTGCTCAAGGATGGCGCCGAAGAGCGGGTGGAAGTGGACTGCCGGCTCGCCAATACTCTTTTCGGCGTGCATTTCAGCGAGGACATAAAGCAGGCGTTTGCCTCATGCTCCCTTACGCTCCACAGCTACGGAGGCATGTTTATCACATATCCGCAGGATGAGACTCGCTATGCCTTTGTGCGTCCCGGCACCATCAGCATAGGAGCGTCGGTAGAGTTTGCCGACGGCCGCAAGTGTGATTTCGAGATAGCCTCAATACCGGATGTCAAGCCCGGCACCTGCTACAGCCTTATGGTCAGTGTCGAGGATGCCGCGAGCCAGTCGCCAGTGTTTGTGCTGTCGTTTGACGAGCGCATAACCGGCGATGATGTAAAAGTGGCTCTCACCCCCGAATTCGTGGCAGCGCCCGCTCCGGAGGTGAAATGTGTCGGATTTGTTTCCGGTCAGCCTGTTGCGATATCCGAAGGTCAGAAACCGGCATCACCGCTGTCAATGACCGTCACTACCTCGGCTTTGTCCCGGCTCGTGATGACAACTGTTGCCCCCTCGCTGATTGAGCGTGGCTGGCCCGCACAGATAGATTTGATGTCGGGTGATGATGTGTCATCTCTTGAATCGCTTGGTTTGAAAATCATTCGCGGCGAGGATATAACCATCGACTTTACAGACCTTTTGCCCCATCTGCGTGACACTGACGGGCTTAATGACAGCTTTGTTGTCCAGGCAATATCCGCTGCTGGCAAAACCTCAGAGCCGGCGGTGCTGTCGGTGGCTCTTCAGGCGGTGAAAGTGGAGATTGCAGAGGTGAAATCGCCGGTTGTGGGCATAGATGTGGCTGAGATGAAAGTGGTGTGCAACGACGATGCGCCGGCCGGCAACCTGTCGCTCAGAATTTTTGACGGCAAGGAATGGAAGCCGTTGGCCATATCATCTGTGACTCCGGGAGAAAAGACCGATGAATATATACTGGAATTCAAAGTGCCGGAGGGCACCGCTCCTATTCAGATGCAGCTGCTTTACTGCGGCACGGTGAGGGCCGAGACGCGCCTCGAAAGAGTGTCGCCCGAGTTTAAGATAGAGGTGGATGCCTTTGCTCTGAAGGCAGTTGTGCGCATCGTGCCGTCGAATCCGGAGCTTCTCGGCACAATCACACGTCTGGCAGGCATCTACGCCGGCGGAGGGAGAACGCTCCAGTTGTCGCGCGACGAGACAACCGGCGAGATAACGGTGACAGGGCTCAAGGAGCGCACCGCCTACTCGTTCAGGGCAAGCGTGATGGCCAATCCCGGCGAGGGAGACTTCACTCCGGCGGTGCAGGTGGTTACCGAGAGTGCCGCAGGCCTTCCCAACGGCAACTTCGAAGATGTCAACAACAAGCACACCAAGTATGCCGGAATGCCAAGCGGAGGCCGCTATTCCCAGACTATAGTGGAGATTTTCAACCTCCAGAACTATACCGACATAGACTTTACCTGCCCTGAGAAATGGGCTACCATAAATGCCAAGACGTACAACACCCGGGCATCGAATGTCAACACCTGGTATGTGATTCCGGCGGTGCGCACAGTCGGCGAGGATGAGGCTCACGCGGGCACATCATACGCGGTGAGAATCGACAATGTGGCGTGGGACAACACCGGAGCGCCGATTGCCGACTACCGGCAGGAAGGGCAGCCATACGTTGCCTACAGCCGCAATGTGCCTCCTGTTAAATATAAGGCTACGGGCAAGCTGTTTATAGGCTCATACAAGTTTGACGCCGCCACCCTTGAAGAGACATACAGCGAAGGCATGGCGTTCAGCTCGCGCCCGAGCGCTCTCAACGGTTTCTACAAATTTCTCCCGGCTCTGCCTGTGGAGTCGGAAGCAGGCATGGCAAAAGTGGAGGTTCTCGGCGACGGCGACCTGATTATCGCTTCAGGAGAGTGCAGGCTGCTTCCCGCCACGAGCTACACGGCTTTCACTGTGCCGCTCACCTACAAGATATTCGGCGCCAAGGCCAAGAAGATAAAAGTAATGCTGGCAGCATCGGCCGTTATCGGCGACATCGCAACAGAAACAGCAGCAGTGGTGACAGTGCCCGATCCGGTCAGCTCAACATCCGTGGGTAGCTCACTGTGGGTTGATGAGCTCACATTCTCATATTGAAATTCAACACCTTTATTATATAAACCAATCAACACCAAACAACGCAAATGAACAAACTCCGACACATAAAAGCGGCTTTTACAGCGGTGATGCTGCTCGCGGCAGCATGGTCCGCATCCGCCCAGGAGCCTTTCAAGCGCGGACTGGAGCAAATCTCCTTTATTCCAAAGGGACAGTGGATCACAGGAGTGAGTGTCAATTACTCACAGAGCGACCAGGACAACTATCAGTTTCTGATTGTAGAGAAAATCAATGGTGACACATATTCCTTCAAGGTCAGCCCGACGCTGATGTACTGCTTCAAGGACAATCTCGCGGCAGGCGGCAAATTCAGCTACACACGCTCGCGCACACGCCTCAACGAAGCATCGGTGATTCTTGACAGCGAGACAACATACGATGCCGACCACCTCTACGCCATAACATCGAATTATTATGGCACAGCGGTGTTCCGCAACTATATCTCCCTCGGCACAGGCATGCGCTTCGGCATGTTTAACGAAGTGCAGCTCGAGCTCGGAGGCGGTCAGAGCAAGATAACAAACGGCTCCGGCACCGATTTTACCGGCACATTCGAGAGAAATTTCAGTGTTAATCTGGGACTGACGCCCGGCATGGTGATGTTTCTCAACAACTATTCCGCCATCGAGGTAAATATTGGTGTGCTCGGATTCGGCTACACCGACACCAAATCAACCACCGACCGCATTTATGTGGCCCGCAGAAAGTCCAAGCATGCCAATTTTAAAATAAATCTGTTCTCCGTTTCATTCGGAGCGGTCTTTTATCTCTGACGCCTTATGAAGAAACTGACTACAGTATTGCTGCTATTTGTCGCCACAGCGTGGATGAACGCGGCAGCACAGGAAAAAACAGATACAACGGGGGTATATTCCGAATTTTCGGCAGAACCCTACGGCGACATTCTCAATCAGAAAGTGATTGTTGGCAACGACACCGTGAGCATGGTGCTGCCCCAGCGCAATTTCGGCAGATATGACCGCGGACTCTTCAACTTCCTCTTCATTCCCAAAGGGCAGTGGACTTTCGGGCTAATGGCGAGCTATGGCGAGTTTAATTCGGAGGATGTGCAGATACTAAACGCCATAAAGGACTTCGACTTCAAGGGCAAGATGTTCTCCGTCAAGCCCTCCTTCGGTTATTTCATTGCCAACAACCAGAGCATAGGCCTGAAGTTCAACTACTCACGCGGCGAAGCCCTGCTCGGCAGCCTCGCGGTGGATATTGACGACGACATCAACTTCTCGCTCAAGGATGTGAGCTATTACTCCAACTCTTATTCCGTAGGTGTGTTCTACCGCACTTATGTCGGCCTTTCCACCATGAAGCGCTTCGGGGTGTTCAATGAAGTCGACCTCAGCTTCGGCAGCGGCTCATCGCGATTCAAGCGCTATTACGACGGTCAGTTGCGCGACACCCGCACCAACACCACCTCCGTGTCGCTCAACTTCAGCCCCGGTCTGTGCGTGTTCATCATGGACAACGTCAGCTTCAATGTGAGCTTCGGAGTGTTCGGCCTCAATGTCAAGCACGAGAAGCAGAAGACCGACAACACTATCGACGGCTCGCGCACAAGCAGCGGCGCCAACTTCAAGTTCAATCTGTTTAACATCAATTTCGGCTTAGGTGTACACATTTGACAACAAAAGATATATGCGTGCCTTCCGTCTGACTTGCGGCACGCTGTGCGGCATTGCGATGGCGTTTGCCTCGTCGTGCATAAAAAACGATATACCATATCCCCATATCCAGCCAAACATTGTGGCTATCGAGGCGGAGCATCAGAGCCGCGCGGCAGCCATCGACTCGATAGAGCGCAAGGT
>JAIDJW010000083.1 GCA_029052015.1 Paramuribaculum sp.
GGGTAGTTAAGAATTATTAATTTCTAATAACTACCTTTGACGCCGATTGAAGAGCTCCGACGCGAAGTTGCGATGCTTTGAGATTAACACATATATATCACTATTAGTTATTTACACATTTTCTAAAGTATGAAAAAGCTTATTTTACTACTTGTGACAGTGACGGCGTTAGCTTTCACCACGGTGGCCCAGACACTCAGTGTCAAGGGTGTCGTGCTGCAGGCGAGCGACGACGAGCCTATAATAGGCGCCACTGTGAAAGCGAAAGGCACAAGCATCGGCACGATGACAGATGTCAACGGTGAGTTTACCCTCACCATACCGAGCACAGTGAAGCAGCTCACTGTCACCTACGTGGGAATGTATCCCGTAGAAGTGCAGGTGAAGCCAAACCTCACCATCCGCATGGAAGAGAACATCACAGTGCTAGATGAAGTGGTCGTTACCGGTTACGGTGCTACACGCAAGGCTGCGTTCACCGGCGCCGCATCAGTAATCGACGGTGATGTGGTGGACCGCAAGAGCGATGTCAACTTCGTTAAATCTCTCGAAGGTCAGGTTACCGGTTTCCAGTACAACAACTCCACAAGCTCCCCCGGTCAGTGGGGCAGTGTGTATGTGCGTGGCATGGGTTCGCTCAGCAGCTCGTCACAGCCTCTTTATGTGATTGACGGCGTGCCTGTAAACTCCGACTACGATGACATGGGCAGCAGCAACAACTATTTCGACCCTATGTCGGCTTACAATCCAGCCGACATCGAGAGCGTTACCGTTCTTAAGGACGCTGCCGCAACCGCTATCTATGGCAGCCGCGCTGCAAACGGTGTTATCGTCATTACTACCAAAAAGGGTGGCGATAGCAAGCTCAACGTAACTTTCGAGACACGTCAAGGCTTCACTTCAGTGGCAAACAACAATATGAAGTATGCCAATGCTGCTACAACAATGGACCTTTTTGCAAAGGGTTATGTAGCACGTTACGGCGTTGATTATGACCGCGCATACGCAGTGATGGAAAAAAACTTCGGTTGGGACGGCAAAACTGATACCGACTGGATAGATGTAATCACCCGCAAGGCATACTATGCCGACTACAATCTCAGCTTCAACGGCACTGTAGGCACAACAAACTATTTTGTCAGCCTTGGCTACAATGATGCCGACGGTCTTGTTATCGGTTCAAACAACAAGCGCTATTCAGGTCGTATCAATCTCGACACCAAGTACCGCTTCCTCTCTGTAGGTATGAATGCTGCCTACAGCTATTCTGACAACAACAGCTTCTCAGCCTCTACCGGTGGCGCCATGAGCTCGCCTCTTACAGCGGCTGTTTCCTCAATGACTCCTATGGATGCCCCATATATCGGAGAAGGCGCCGACAGAGAGTATAATCCTATCAACTACAATCCTCTCGCTGTCATGGACCCCGACCTCGGCGACATGAACCTTATAAACAACCAGACCCTCACGGCAAGCCCCTGGCTACGTGTTGATTTCGGCAAAGGAATCTGGGCCAAGACACAGTTTGGCGTAAACCTGATGGACCAGCGTCAGTATCAATACTGGAGTGCTGTCTACAATCCTCAGGGCATGAACTACAATGGTCTCGGTCAGCAGTACAATTCACGCACAACCACTCTCACCTGGACCAACACTCTCGGCTGGGATTACAAATTCGGCGAACACTCCATCAATATTCTCCTCGGTCAGGAAATGCAGCGCCGCAACTACTGGTATGAATACTATGCAGGCTACAACTTCCCCTTCGCTGATGCAGGTATGCGTGACCTCGCAACAGCCGGAGCCTGGATGGACAGCCAATACTATAAAAATGAGAGCCGTCTAGCATCATATTTCGGTGATTTCCACTACAGCTATGCCGACCGCTATTATCTTTCAGCATCTTATCGTCGTGACGGCAGCTCAGTGTTCGGTGCAAACCACCGCTGGGGTAACTTCTGGAGCGTCGGCGGCAAGTGGCGTATCAGCGAGGAGTCATGGCTCAAGGAGAACAGAACCCTCACCAACGCCGCTCTGCGCATAAGCTACGGTACTGTCGGCAACCAGAGCCTTCCCTCGGTGTATGCAGCTCGCGGTTTCTATGCTACCGGCGCTAATTATGCAGGTCAGCCCGGTATGGTGCCCTCACAGATTTCCAACCCGGAGCTCACTTGGGAAACCTCCAAGAAGTTTGACGTAGGTTTCGACCTCACTCTATTCAACCGCGCAAGCCTCACGTTCGACTTCTATAACGATGACACCGACGACGCTCTCTACAGCGTGCCTCTGTCATACACCACCGGTATTGCCAGCACATACCGCAACATCGGTAAGATGCGCAACCGAGGCATCGAGTTCGGCGCAAACGGCAATGTGTTCTACAATAACGACATAGCTGTAAACGTGTTTGCTAATATCACCTGGAACAAAAACAAGGTTGTCAAACTCGCTAACGGTTCTATCGAAGGCACATGGAGCATTGTGGAAGAGGGTCGTCCCTACCGTCAGTACTACATGCCTGAGTATGCCGGAGTAAACCCCGAAAACGGTAAGGCACTCTATTATCTCAATGAAACCGGAGATGAAACGACCGAAGTGCTTACAGATGCGGCAAAACGTTATGTCGGCAGCGCAGAACCCAAAGTGTTCGGAGCATTCGGCGTTAATGCAAATGCCTACGGTTTTGACCTCTCGATGCAGTTCAACTATCGTCTCGGCAACAAAGTATATGATACAGGTCACTCATTCACCGGCTGGGGCATGAGCCTCCGCACCCCTCTCCAGGTAGTTGCCGACAACTCGTGGACACCCGAAAACCCCGGAGCGAAGTATCCGCAGTATATCTATGGAGACCCCAACCAGACAATGGGCAACTCAAGCCGCTGGCTTATGAACGGCAGCTATCTGCGTCTGAGCAACATCACTTTCGGCTACACACTTCCGACAAAACTCACCCGCAAGGCATATCTTCAGAAAGTACGCTTCTACACCACATTTGACAATGTTCACACCTGGACTGCATCGGATTTCGTAGGCTACAACCCCGAAACATACTCAAGCGGTCAGATTGCCTGGCAGTATCCCGCAGTGTTCACATTTACAGGCGGAGTGCAGGTGACTTTCTAAAATGTCAGTAATTAAAACAAAGAAAACACAATCAGATGAAAAATATACTTATCAAGGCACTTGCAGGTGTTATGCTTACCGTCGGAGCCACCGGCTGTGGCGACAAGTTTCTCGACACTAAGATTTATGATGCCGTAGATCTTGAGACGGGACTGTCAACTCCGTCCAGCCTGGGTTATGCCCTTAACGGTGTGTACACTCGCTTGTACTACTATTATTTTGCGGGCAACTATGCCACAACTATGGGCGACCTCGCATCCGATATAACATATTGGAACGGAAAGACATCTCACCAGAACGCCTCATACGAGTTCACTTATCTTGACACTTACTATGGTTTCAACTATATATGGAACTATGGCTACAAGGTTGCCGATAATGCAGCGCGTATCATCAAGGCGGGTAATGAGCTTCTTCCTGAGGCAAATGCTGATGAAGCAGCCGAGATAAACCTCTATATGGCTGAGTCATACGCTCTGCGTGCATACGCAACATTCGTGCTCACTAATGTTTTCGGTCATCAGGTAAAAGTAGATGGTCAGGACTACTCGTCAATGCCCGGTGTTGTAATTGTCAACGAGCCTATCCAGGCGTTTAGCGAAGTAAGCCGCTCTACAATCGGAGAATGCTACACTGCAGTTCTCAATGACCTTGATGCTTCACTAAGAGCTTTCGATGCCGCCGGTACATACAATACCTCGATAATATCTTTCAATCCCGCTTCAGTCTATGGACTTATGGCACGAGTAAAGCTGTACCTCGAGGATTATTCCGGTGCCAAGGATGCTGCTAAAAAAGCTCTTCAGCTCAAGGGTATCTCATCGCTTGCTTACACTGACGCCGATTATGCAAAGCTTTATTCATCCGAGCTTTCTAATAGCGAGAGCCTATTTGCTCTGGCTATAGATGACAGCAACAACTGGAGCGCAAACTCATGCGGCACTCTCTTCACTACCTATTGCTACGGTCCCTCTCCTTACCTCGTGTCTCTTTATGGTGACAACGATGTGCGTAAATCAATAATGTATTGGACAAATTCCGGCGGTGATGCTTATGAGGAATATGGGGATATCACTCCGTATTTTGGCGGCGGTAAATTCGGCACCGGTTCATTCAATGCAGTAAATGGCGGTAACCCTGCCAATCAGACAAACTATCTGATTAATGCACCGGAGATGTTCCTCATTCAGGCTGAGGCTGATGCAAAACTCGGCAACCTCACCGACGCGCAGAGCGAACTTCTTGTTGTTGCAAAGCGCAATGCCGACATTACATCTGTTGCCGATCTTCCCGCTGATGCAGCAGGTATCATGTCATTTATCCAGGATGAGCGCGCCCGCGAACTCTTCCAGGAGGGACACCGTTTCTGGGATCTTCGCCGCTGGAACATTACAACCAATCTTTACGCGTATGACGCCCCCAACATCAACTACACTATCAAGAATGTAAAAGTAGGTGATGTGGTGTTCCCGATACCTGCCGATGAAATCAATGCCGGCTTCGGTGTCGCTCAGAACGAAGGCTGGGCTGCGACACGTCCTCAGTAAAAGACACTAAACGCATTACCGCGTTTGCGGTAATATTTTCAATATTTCATACTGAAAAATAATTGACGGGCAGGTGGGTCGTGAGACTCGCCTGTCTTTTTTGCTATAATCTTTTTTGTAGCTAAGTAACTCGCAAAAATTAGCTGCAGGTGATT
>JAIDJW010000084.1 GCA_029052015.1 Paramuribaculum sp.
GCTACTATAGCGGTGAGCAGACTCTTTACTTTCATTATGTTATGTGTTGATTGGTTCAAATACAATAATCCCTCGCGTGCGTGCTTGCGCCCGCGCACGATTATATCAAGGTGCAAATTTAACCCTTATCCTCCAAACCGCCAAAATTCCCCCTCACACCCCGCCAATCACCATGCCATTTTCGTCCCTTTACTAAAAAATTATTAACTTTGCGTTGCCGTATGCGCTTGTGTTGCGGCAACCGATAGTATCACATGAAACTAAAAGGAACGGACATATTCAGACTCAGCTGCATAGTGCTCTTATGGCTCGCGCTATGCTTCATTGTTGTGTCATCGCAGCGGTTTACCCTCAGGGTGCTTTTCATCCTGGTGGCGTCTGCTATTATTGTGTTCGTGCCTCTGTATAAGAAGTATGTGCGACCAAAAGACAACGACGACTCTCGCGGTGCCCGCAGATGAGAGTGTGCATCCACTCGACCCTAAGCAATATCCGCTGTTGAGCTCCATTAATTCTCCTGAGGATCTCAGACGATTGTCTGTGGATGCGCTTTCGGGAGTATGTGCCGACATCCGACATTTTCTTATAGATTGTCTGTCAACCAATCCCGGACATTTTGCGTCGAGCATGGGTGCGGTTGAGCTGACTGTCGCCCTCCATTATGTTTTCAATACTCCCTACGACCGGATTGTTTGGGATGTGGGGCATCAGGCCTACGGTCACAAACTCCTGACCGGCAGGGCAAGCCGATTTCACACCAACCGCAAGCTCGGAGGACTAAGCGGCTTCCCCAATCCTGATGAGAGCGAGTATGACACCTTTACCGCGGGTCATGCCTCAAATTCCATATCTGCGGCTCTCGGCATGTCGGTGGCGTCAGCGCTGCAGAATGAAGCGCCGCGGCGCAATGTCGTGGCGGTGATCGGTGACGCATCAATAAGCGGCGGTCTCGCGTTCGAGGGGCTGAACAATGCCGCAAATGCCAACAGCAATCTGCTTATCATCCTAAACGACAATGATATGTCGATTGACCGCAATGTCGGTTCGTTGAATTCATATCTCGCTCATCTCACCGCTTCAAAAGGATATAACAGCTTCAGATACAAGCTCTCGAAAGTTGCCCGCAGGCTCGGACTCGTGACCGACAGGGGCAAATGGCGTATTCTCCGCTTCAACAACAGCATAAAATCTCTCCTGAGCAAGGAGCAGAATATATTCGAGGGACTGAATATAAGATATTTCGGGCCGTTTGACGGTCATGACCTGCCGCGTATAATCCGTGTGCTCAACGACATCAAGGATATACCGGGGCCGCGACTGCTGCATCTTCGCACTGTCAAGGGCAAAGGGTATGCGCCGGCGGAGACCGACCCCGCACCCTGGCATGCTCCCGGATGTTTTGATCCGGACAGCGGCAAGCGCAAATCAGACAGTGCCGATGAGCATTATCCTAAGTTTCAGGAAGTGTTTGGCAACACACTCAAGACCCTTGCCGGATCAAACAGCAAAATAGTGGGTATTACCGCGGCCATGTCAAGCGGCACCTCTATGAATATTCTGCAAGAGGCGGCACCCGACAGAGTGTTTGATGTAGGCATTTCGGAGGGTCACGCGGTGACATTTGCCGGAGGACTTGCCAAAGAGGGCATGTTGCCGTTTGCTGCTATTTACTCCGCTTTTCTCCAAAGAGCATACGATAATATTATTCATGATGTGGCTGTGCAGGGGCTTCCCGTGACATTCTGTATAGACCGTGCCGGGCTTGTGGGTGAGGACGGAGTGACTCATCACGGCGTTCTCGACCTCGTGTATCTCCGTGCCATACCCGGAATGACTGTAGCGGCTCCGCGTGATACCGATACTTTGCGCAATCTGCTTTACACGGCTCAGTTGCCGGAGCGCAAGGGTCCCTGGGCTATCCGATACCCCCGCGGAAGGGGATATTGCGCCGATCTGTCGGCTCCTTTTGCACCGATAGCTGTCGGCAAAGGCGAAAAACTGCGTTCGGGAAGCGACGTGACAGTGCTGTCTCTCGGTGCTTTGGCTGCAGAAGTGGCTAAGGCTCTTGACGCTGTGGAGAAAAAAGGTGTTACTGCCGCCCACTACGACATGATTTTCATAAAACCGCTCGACACAGCGATTCTTGAAGAGGTTGCCGGGAGTGGACGACCTATAATAACTGTTGAGGACGGCACGATTGAGGGCGGTCTCGGCAGCGCGGTGCTTGAATGGCTGTCGCAAAAAGGATATTCGTTGCCGGTGACACGCATCGGTGTGCCTGACTCATTCGTGCCTCAGGGCAAGGTCCCTCAGCTCTTCAAGCTATGCGGAATGGATGCTGAGAGTATTGAAAAAGCAGTCCTTGAGGCAGCGGGAAAGGAGGCTGAGAGATGAAGATTGTTATCGCCGGAGCAGGTGAGGTGGGTTCGCACCTTGCCAAGCTTCTTTCACGCGAGGAGCAGGACATTATGCTCATAGACCAGGACAGCGAGAAGCTCGCTGTGATTGACGCCAACTATAATCTCATGACCCTGCGAGGCTCTCCCATATCTTTCAGTGTGCTCAAGGAAGCGGGAGTGGAGCATTGCGATCTGTTTATCGCTGTCACACCTTTTGAGACATCAAACATAATCGCCGCCTCGGTAGCAAAGAGCCTTGGAGCAAACAAAACCGTAGCGCGTATCGACAACTATGAGTTCATGGAGAAGGCCCATAAGGACTATTTTACCCGCATGGGCGTGAACAAGCTTATTTATCCGGAATATCTTGCAGCAAACGAGATTATGACCTCGCTTGAACGCACATGGGTTAGAGCCTGGTTTGAGATTCATAACGGCGAGCTTATAGTCGTAGGTGTCAAGATTCGGGAAAATGCTGCCCTTAACGGCATGCAGCTTAAGGAGCTTGCCATACGCCAGCACTTCTTTCATGTGGCGGCAATCAGGCGCTCGCACGAAACCATTATTCCGCGCGGTGATGACCGCATACGCACCAATGACATCCTTTACTTCACAACCACGCGCGATCATATCGACTCAATCCGCGAAATGTGCGGAAAGCGTGAGGAGGACATACGCAAGGTGTTGATAATGGGGGGCAGCCGCATAGCCATAAGGCTTGTGGCTATGGCTGGCTCCAGATATAAGTTCAAGATTATAGACATTGACCGCAACCGCTGCGAAAAGTTGTGTGAGCGTTGTCCGGACGCAAGGATTGTGCACGGCGACGCACGCGACATCGAAACCCTTATCGAAGAGGGTATTGATGATATGGATGCTTTCATAGCGCTTACCGACAGCTCGGAGACCAATATCCTCGCCTCACTCTCTGCTAAGGAACACGGAGTGATGAAGACCATCGCCGAGGTAGAGGACCTGCAATTTATTTCCGCAGCCGAAAATCTTAATATCGGCACGATAATAAACAAAAAACTGCTGGCATCGAGCAATATATTCCAGATACTGCTTGACGCAGACTCCGCTTCGAGCAAATTTATGGCTCTTGCCGATGCGGATGTTGCCGAGATAGAGGTGAAGCCTCACTCAAAGATCACACGTGCTGCCGTGAAGGACCTCAGTCTTAGCCGAGACATGACAATAGCGGGTCTTATCCGCGACGGCAAAGGCATGCTCGTAAGCGGTAACACGCACATTGAAGCAGGCGACAGGGTAGTGGTGTTCTGTCTGTCAGGAGCGATTCATAAGATAGAAAGGCTATTCAGCTAATGAGTACACGCCGGTTTGACATCAATTATCCGATGCTGCTGAGAGTAATTGGCTGGCTTCTTATGATAGAAGCGGGGTTTCTGCTCATTCCTCTGCTGACTTGTGCTATCTATGGCGAGACAACAGACCTCGTAGCGTTTGCCATAAGTGTCGGTATTACCGCCGTTGCAGGTGTGGTGATGACATTCGGTATTCATCCACGGCGCAACGATATGGCCAAGCGCGAAGGCTTTTTGCTGACGGCGAGTGTTTGGGTGTTTTTTACGCTCTTCGGTATGCTCCCTTTTTTGCTGTGCTCCACCCCGTTGAGTGTCAGCGACGCTTTTTTTGAGGCAATGAGCGGATTTACAACTACAGGAGCAACTGTGCTCGAGTCTGTCGAGGGCTTGTCGCATGGCATACTGCTGTGGCGCTGTCTGATGCAGTGGATTGGCGGCATGGGTATCATTCTTTTTACGCTTGCTGTCATTCCGATGCTTAATCACAGTGGAGG
>JAIDJW010000085.1 GCA_029052015.1 Paramuribaculum sp.
CTTTGTAGCCGAGGAAGCCGATGTGTGTCACAAAGCTGAACTTTTCCGAGAGGTTGATTGCGATGCCGGGACGCAGCCCGACATTCCAGATGCAAGCGGTTTTTGAATCCTCGTCTTCATAACTTGTCCAGCCGGCACCGAAGCCCACACCGCCGTCAACAAAAAGCTGAACGAGGTCATTGCTGCTTCTGAAATAGCTGAAACGCGCGTAAGGAGCTACCTGAAACATGTGGCCGCTTGTCTTCTCTCCGCAGAAATGAATGTAATCATAGCCAACTGTTGTGCCTATAGCCCATGTTTTGCTGAAATTGTAACCTAATTCGGGCAGAATGGTGAGATGGTTGGTGTTGTTTGCACCTGAATGCCAGTAGCCAACATTACCTCCGATGTATGTTCCTTCGGCGCTTGCGACAAGAGTTGAAAGAGCGATAATTGCTAATGCGAAAATCTTTTTCATAATAAATTGGTTTAAATTAATTAATAAATATGTGTGTGTTTTCGGATTTAGATAGAGTTTAATTCCAAATCCGCCGCAAAGGTAAGCATTTGATATTTTTTAAGCAACTTTTTCTTTCTGGCGATGCTGTTTCGTTGCGTCATCACCCATTATTCAGCGCTTAAAATGTTTATCTGCGCGAATAATCTTCTTTCTTTGGTGATTTTTCATTAATTTTGACGGATAAACTATAAATCAATCATTAATGAGTGTCAACAAAGTCATACTTGTGGGTAATGTGGGTCGCGACCCGGCTGTGAGATATGTCGAGGGCAGAGCTATAGCCGAGCTCTCTCTCGCCACTACCGAACGGGCATACACCACTGCGTCAGGCGCACGAATCGAGGAACGCACGGAGTGGCATCGCCTAATAATGTGGGATTCAGCGGCGGAAACAGCTGAAAAATATATCACCAAAGGCACCAAGCTATTTGTGGAAGGAAAACTGCGCACGCGCTCATGGACTGACCGCACAGGGCTTAGCCACAAACTCACCGAGATACTTGTAGAGAATTTTGATATTCTCACCCGACAGACATCCAACAGTTGAATCAATCATTTACACATAATATAATATGGCAGAAGAACAAAACAAATCATGCTCCTCGCCGAACTTCGCAGAGGAAACGTACATGAATGCCGACCCGGTGGAGCTGCAGGACAATGCGTTCCGCGAGCTTGCGGCAGACGAGCACTACCGCCCTATCATGCACCCTGCCCGCGACTACGCGGAGGTCACACCTTATTCGGTTATCACCGGCCTAATACTCGCGGTGGTTTTCAGCGCAGCGGCAGCTTATCTGGGGCTGCGCGTGGGTCAGGTTTTTGAAGCGGCAATCCCTATTGCCATCATAGCGGTGGGACTTTCAGGCGCGCTGAAAAAGAAAGATTCGCTGGGTCAGAATGTGATAATACAGAGTATCGGAGCCTGCTCCGGAGTGATTGTTGCCGGCGCGATATTCACCCTTCCGGCGCTGTTCATTCTTCAGGACAAACATCCTGACATCACAGTCAACTTCTTCGAGATATTCCTCAGCTCGCTCTTCGGCGGCGTTCTCGGAATCCTCTTCTTCATCCCCTTCCGCAAATATTTTGTGAAGGATATGCACGGCAAGTATCCTTTCCCCGAGGCCACGGCTACCACCCAGGTGCTCGTAAGTTCGCAGGCCAAAGGCGCTTCCAACGGCGGTCAGGCTAAAATCCTTGTCATAGCATCGCTCATCGGCGGCCTGTACGACTACATTGTCGCAACCTTCGGCGTGTGGGCTGAGACAGTGACCTCGGCTGTGACCGGCTGGGGAGCAGTCCTCGCCGAAAAGACTAAGATAGTGCTCAGCTGCAATACCGGCGCGGCGCTTCTCGGTCTCGGATATATCGTTGGACTCAAATATGCGTTTGTCATCTTTGCCGGCTCGGCATTCGTGTGGTGGGTGATTATCCCTCTCATGGGCACATACGGCTCGGAAAGCATTGCGATGCTTGGTACTGACGCGATATTCTCCAACTATGCCCGTCTGATAGGCATCGGCGGCATCGCTATGGCTGGAATCATCGGCATCATCAAGTCGTGGGGAATAATCATGCAGGCCGCAGATCTCGCAGCCAGAGAGATTAAGGGTAATACCAAGAGTACACAGAGTGCTATCCGCTGGCAGCGCGATATTTCCATGAAGCACATAGTGTTCTTTATGACTATCGCACTCATCGCAGTGCTTATTTTCTTCTGGGCGGGTGTGCTCCATAACTTCTGGCAGGCATTGGTTGCATGGATTGTAGTTACCTTGATATCCTTCCTCTTCACAACTGTTGCGGCGAACGCTATCGCCATCGTTGGCTCAAACCCCGTCAGCGGCATGACACTCATGACACTCATTGTCGCCTCTGCCATATTCGTAGCCATAGGCATAAACGGCACTTCGGGCATTGTCGCTTCAATGGTGATTGGCGGCGTGGTATGCACGGCGCTGTCAATGGCGGGCGGCTTTGTGACCGACCTCAAGATAGGCTACTGGCTTGGCTCTACTCCGCGCAAGCAGGAGAGCTGGAAATTTCTCGGCACCCTTGTTTCCGCAGCTACAGTCGGAGGTGTTATTCTGCTGCTCAACAAGGTGTATGGTTTTACCGGTCCGGACGCACTCGTCGCTCCGCAGGCTAACGCTATGGCAAAAGTGATAGAGCCTATCATGATGGGTGGCGAAACACCCTGGATTCTTTATATGACCGGCGCTATCCTCGCTCTCCTTCTCAACTGGCTGGGCGTACCCGCCCTCGCCTTCTGCCTCGGTATGTTTATTCCCATGCAGCTCAACACCCCTATGCTTATAGGCGGAGCAATTGCGTGGTTTGTAAGCAGCCGCTCCAAGGACAAAGAGGTGAACGACGCGCGCCGCGACCGCGGCACCCTCATCGCTTCCGGTCTTATAGCCGGCGGCGCACTCTTCGGCGTTTTCGCCGCTCTCACCCGTTTTGCAGGATTTGAATATCAGAGCAGCATGCCGGTTATCCTCAACCAGTGGCTCGGAGTCATCGCTTACATTGCGCTGATATGTTATCTCGCAATCCAGAGCATTAATGCCCGCAAGTAATCAGAAAGTATCGCATCGCACGATAATGCGTGCGATCCTGGCATTGTCAGTACCGGCGATAGTGACCAACATCACTACGCCGGTACTTGGCATTACTGACATCGCTATTGCCGGACATTTAGGAAACACCGTATTCATTGCCGCTATTGCCATCGGTTCCAGTATGTTCAATCTTCTGTACTGGATGTTCGGCTTTCTTCGCATGGGGTCGAGCGGACTCACGGCGCAGGCGTTTGGAGCGGGAGATGACAAAGGCTTTTCGCTTGTACTATGGCGTTCGATGCTTATAGCGCTCTGCATCGGATGCGCCATGATAATACTCCGCACACCGCTGTGCAGGCTTATGCTTTATTGCATGGATGTCAGCGGAGAAACCTATTCCGTTGCTGCGTCGTACTTTGAAATATGTATATGGGGGTCGCCCGCAGTGCTCGGCACCTTCGCCCTCACCGGATGGTTTGTAGGTATGCAAAATTCGCGCATAACCATGTGGGTGTCGCTGACAATAGATATTGTAAACATAATCCTCAGCCTGACATTCGTCTTCGCCGCGGGCATGAAGCTCAACGGTCTCGCAACCGGTACTCTCTGCGCGCAGTGGGTGGGATTTGTAATAGGTGTAATTTTCTGTATGCGCAAGTACCGTCCCTCAGTACCGGCATGGAGAGAGATAATCGAATGGTCGGGGCTGAAACGCTTTTTCAGTGTCAATGTAGATATATTTCTTCGCACCCTGTGCCTTGTCAGTGTGACTATGTGGTTCACCCGCGCTGGAGCGAGCCAAGGCGATACCATGCTTGCTGTCAATGCGCTGCTGATGCAGATGTTTACCGTCTTCTCGTTCTTTATGGACGGATTCGCCTTTTCAGGCGAGGCATTATGCGGCAGATTCAAGGGGGCCGGCGACTATTCATGCTTCAAGCAAACGGTCAGATTGCTTCTTGTCACAGGGGGATGTCTTGCCACACTATTTACCGCAATATACACCGTCACCGGAACTGGTTTCCTTAATCTGCTCACCGACGACCTCACTGTGGTCAACGGCGCAAAGGATTATTTCTGGTGGGCGGTGAGCATTCCCGCTGTAGGATTCATGGCCTTTACCTGGGACGGCATTTTCATCGGAGCGACGGAAACGAGGTCAATGCTCGCTTCCATGGCACTGGCTACAGCCGTGTTTTTCTGCGTCTATTCCGCTGCATTTCCTTCGATGCGCAACCATGGTCTATGGCTCGCATTCATTTGCTATCTTGCGGTGCGAGGAGCCGTTCTGGCTATCATGTCAAGAAAATATAACCGACCGGGCTATTTCTGCTCGTCAAGGTAAGCCTCGCATGCCTCGCAGAGTTCATCGTACCACTCCTTGCCGAAGCGCTCTATCAACGGCTCTTTCATGAACTGATACAGGCGTAGTCCTTTCTCTTTTCCGTTTTTCTCCGCGCTGCGACAAATTTTCCAGCGGTGATAGTTGACTGCAGTAAATGTCGGATACTCTGTTAAGCGCAGCGGGTAGAGATAACATGAAACCGGTTTACGGAAATCGCAGCGACCTTCACGAAACGCGCGCTCTATGGCACAAAGACACTTGCCACCCGGCGCATAACAGGTGAAGACACAGTTGCGTCCGTCAACAATTGATGTCACCAGATCGCCCTCCTCATCAACATACCCTACTCCGTCCGCATCTATAACTCTGCGCGCTTCAGGAAGGAGCTCATCCTTAAGCGCAGGAGTGATACGCTTCAACGTTTCAAACTCTGCGGAAGTAATGGGGGCTCCGGCATCACCATCAATGCAGCATTGCCCGAGACATTGATCAAGATCGCAGCAAAAAAAGCGCTCGGCGAGGTCAAGGCTCACCAGCGTGTCACCTATCTGTAGCATAATTTCTTCTGTTTCTTCTGTCATTTTCGTGGATTGATATAAACTGCACTTCCGATACCCGCAAGGCGGTCAAAACGCTCGCCGGGGCGACGGTAGTACACGCTCACAGTATAGTCATTTGCGGTGTCGCAGAAGTTTCCCTCGGTATAGCCCATATCAGGCTTGCCGGACTTGCGTGACACCGCTACATATCTGTAGTCATACGCTCCCTGCTTGAGCAGCAGAGTCTTCTCATAGCATCCGGCCGTAGGATTGTAATTCATGCGCGAACCGTCGTGAAGCCTGCGCCCGGTCAGCTCTCCTTCTATATATATATCCGTGCCGTCGAGCTTCGGAGATTCCAGAGTAAAAGTCGTTAGGATATACTCCGCTTCTGTATCCGAGTTTGCCGAGTTGTACTCACGGACCGTGAATCTGCCGTGCTGAGTCTGGTCGTACTGATAGCCATCGGCTCCGCGAGGAATATCGGTGTACAAATCCGCATGATAGCCATCGGCATCATGATACATTCTGTCAACACCCATTCCGGGATATGAAGTTGAAACCGTTTCAAACCGCCGGTATTCATTGCCCCCGTCAAATATCAGAGGGCGGAGATGGGAGTATGTAACTACTTCTCCTCTCACCGCCGACGGCGCGGTAAGAGTCACACTGTTTCCGTCCCACGAATTTTGCGTAACTATGGTTTTTATGTCGCTGTACGGATTGGATATTCCGCTCCCCTTGGTGTCAAGAACGATGTCAAGCTGCTGATGCGACTCCAGATAATCTATGTCGGTGCGTGGCGATACCTGAGCGTTTACCCAGACACTCCCCTCCGACACTGCGAATCTCACCTGCACAAGCGCCGAATCAGGCTCATACTCCTCATACACCTTCAGCAGATAATTGCCGGGGAGTTTCAACGGCACTCTCTCATCAGGCAGCGATATGCGGTAATGGACATAATGTGTTAGAGTCGCCCGGGAATAGTCGTAGTCATCGACTGTCGCTTCATTCAGCCCGTCTGTAAACTCAATGTCGGCAAGACCCTCCGGCAGCCACTGCGCGTCACAGTGAACGACGCTCCACCTAAGATTGCGCGCCTGCGACGCCAGCTCGTCAAACTCTATTACCAGCCTGTCTGACGAATCTTGCACTATCACAGCCGGCAACCATGGCCTCCCCTCCACTTCGACCTGTAAAGAGGCAAAAGACGGATGCAGGATTCCATGCCTGGTATCGACAGCACTTACACTCAGGCTGCCTATGCAAAGAATTGCGATGATTAATAGCTTACGAGCAAAACTCATTGTGACACCTCGTTATAGCATCTTCAATCAACTCGGTGCAGCTTTTTTTGCCCGGCTGACGCAACTCACGGCATATCAG
>JAIDJW010000086.1 GCA_029052015.1 Paramuribaculum sp.
GCCGAGGACATCGTGCCCAAGCTCATCAAGTACTACAAGAAGAACTCAAAGTAAGAAAAAAGACAAAGCAATGGCTAATTTTTATACAGACAATCCCGATCTGAAGCATCACCTCTCCCACCCCCTGATGCAGAAGATTGTCGAGCTCAAAGAGCGCAACTACACCGACGCAGCCAAATTTGACTACGCTCCCGTGAATTTCGAGGACGCAATGGACTCATACGACAAGGTGCTCGAAATCGTTGGCGACATCTGCGGCGGCAAGATTGCAGAAAACGCAGAAGGTGTTGATCACGACGGTCCCACAGTTGTCAACGGTCGCGTACACTACGCTCCCGGCACAGTAGAAAACCTTGAACTGTGCAACAAGGCCGGCCTCATGGGCATGGCAATGCCCCGCAGACTCGGCGGTCTCAACTTCCCCATCACCCCCTACATCATGGCTGCCGACATTGTAAGCCGCGCCGATGCAGGATTTGAAAACCTCTGGGGCCTTCAGGACTGCGCAGAGACTATCTACGAGTTTGCCGACGAGGACCAGAAGCAGCGCTACATCCCCCGCGTGTGCAAGGGCGAAACCATGTCGATGGACCTCACCGAGCCCGACGCAGGCTCCGACCTGCAGAGCGTGATGCTCAAAGCCACTCAGAAAGAGGACGGCACATGGGTGCTCAACGGAGTGAAACGCTTCATCACCAACGGCGACAGCGATATCCACCTCGTGCTCGCACGCTCCGAGGAGGGCACAAAGGACGGTCGCGGACTCTCGATGTTCATCTACGACAAGCGCAACGGCGGAGTTGATGTTCGCCGCATCGAAAACAAAATGGGTATCAAAGGCTCTCCCACCTGCGAACTCACATATAAGAACGCCCCTGCAGAACTTTGCGGACAGCGCCGCCTCGGCCTCATCAAATATGTGATGGCACTCATGAACGGCGCCCGCCTCGGCATCGCCGCACAGAGCGTCGGCCTGAGCGAACGCGCATACCGCGAGGCTCTCACATACGCCAAGGAGCGCAAGCAGTTCGGCAAGGCTATCATCGAATTCCCCGCGGTGTATGAAATGCTCGCCGTGATGAAAGCCAAACTTGACGCATCGCGCGCACTCCTGTACGAGACCTCACGCTTTGTCGACGTCTACAAAATCTACGACGACATCGCCAAAGAGAGAAGCCTCACACCCGAAGAGCGCAAGGAAGCCAAATACTACAGCCGTTATGCCGATGCATGCACTCCCCTTGTCAAAGGCATGGGCAGCGAATACTGCAACCAGAACACCTACGACTGCATCCAGGTTCACGGCGGCAGCGGCTTCATGAAAGATTATGCCTGCGAACGCATCTACCGCGACGCACGCATCACCTCAATCTACGAAGGCACAACACAGCTCCAGGTAGTGGCAGCTATCCGCCACGTCACAACCGGCACATACCTCTCGCTCATCCGCGAATATGAGGCACGCGCCGTCAAGCCCGAGCTTCAGCACATCCACGATATGCTCGTAGAACTCACCGCCGCATACGAAAAAGCGGTTGCGACTGTGACAGAAACCAACGACAACACCTACGCCGACTTCATGGCACGCCGCCTTGTAGAGATGGCAGGCGTAATCATCATGAGCTACCTGCTGCTAGACGATGCAAACCGCAACGAGTCATTCGTAAAATCTGCAGAAGTTTACTCCAAGCTCGCGCAGGCAGAGGTTGCAAAGCACGCCGATTTCATCGCCAACTTCACACCCTCACAGATTTCAGCATATCAGCCTGAATAATCAACCCCAATCATAATCCAGCGAAGCCCGGAGCGTTCCCCGCCCCGGGCTTCCTTTTGCCCCCGGCTCAGCTATCATCGGGTCTGCGTATTTTCCCTATCGGCAGACATCTTATTTATAACTGCAAAGAAAGCGGCATAGCCTCATCCCAGGCCGGAGGCTTGACACTTTATCCCTCCCCCGGTCCGCCTTATACGCCACTATTACCTCCTGCATCCTGCTGTCCGAAGAGGAGGCAAGCGTCGCAGAGGCACTTACATATCTAACCCCAACTTTACGAGTGTCAGCGATTTAGTTGGGGAATAATGACGCACCACACCCTACAAAAGGTCGCAGACATTCCCCCACCCATAATATCAAGATGATATCAAGTGGCTACCCCTCAGTAAAGAGGACATTAATTCAAAATTTTCAGAATTTGCGTGCAAGTAATGCTTATCCCGCAATTTTTATCTACATTTGCTCATAATCAATAAAGACTGACTAATTATAGAATATCGTATCATGAGCGTATGTGTACAGATAAGAACTAAGACAATCCCCGAGCCGGAAACTATTCTGAATCATCTGGTAGAAAAGGGAGAACGTATCATGGTGACTTCTAATGAATATCCTACTGTCAAATTTGGCAACTACCAGGAAGCCATTCGTGGCGTTGAAGTCAACAAAGTAGAATATGGACTTGAGGTTCGTATCTGTTCGTTTTCTTCGACTGAAGATTATCAGCTCTTTGCCAAGACAGTCAACGCATTGATGGAACTCACCGGCGGCAGAGCCTATCTTGAGGATGATGAAGAAATTACAGATCCGTTGAAAACATTTGATAAAGAATGGATACAAGCCCAGCAGAATGCGAACTTTAATATCGTCTATACTATTTCTTCAGGAAACGGTCAGACCGTAGTGATGTACGGATTATTCTGCAAATTTTGTCTGGGACCGAAATTCTTGTCTTCTTTTGATATTCAGCCAGGACATAAGTTCCGACAAAAAGATGTAAAGAATCTTTTAGCATATCTCTGTAAAATGCAGTGGTATTGCGCCAATCTTACGGATACCGGCATGAACATGGTTATCCAGTCTCCTGCCGGAGGAGATGATAGAGGATTAACCGTATCCGCAATTATGATCAAAAATGGGGAAGTTGCCGATTTTGATTATATCTCAGAAGCCAGCTTATTTGGGATTTTTAATCTGGATGACGAAAATTCAGCTCCGGCAGTTATTCCATTCCAGCAAGCGTGGAAAATCCTCCCCGGAAAGGCGTTTACTCCATTGGATGAATTACAGTACAGACGCACGGCTGAGCTTACTGTAGAAGACGTACATGAAATGATGAGATGCGCACGCCATCTTCAGCCCGATGACCTGCACTACAAGCCAACATATCCCGGCTCCGGATTTGATAGCGCCCAGCACACATTCATTTTGATGTGGAATCCGGATACTTCGGAGGTGATTCTTGAAGATCATAGCGCGTCTATTGAGAATATGTTCACGGAATATTTCAGAATGAGCATCTGGCAACACGATAAAGCCAAATGCGGTGACAGATTTTACGTCGTTAGAGCTGGAGAGGGCAAGACAGGCATAGTTATGAGCGGTGTCTTTGATTCTCAGCCATACGAGTCAGAGGAGCTGGACGATTTGGGACAACATGTCTACTATATGGATATGCACCCCAATGTGATTTTAGACCCCGAGAGTGCGCCGATGGTTACAACAGAGGAATTACATCGAGCCATTCCTTCATTTGATTGGACTGGAGGTCATTCCGGTCGTATGCTTTCACAACAGGAAGCTCAGAAGCTTGAGACAGTATGGTCAAAATTCCTACACTGCAATCGTGAATTTATTGACATTAAAACATTTAACGTCAATAAATATGTCACTTTTCATTAAACTTATCCGATAATAGTGAGGTGTCGAGAGTGTAGATACGCAGCAAAAACGTACTTATCACAAGTGTGCATTTTCGCAGAAAGTGTGCGATGACGCTGCGTAACTTTGCAGAAACTAAACAACTTAGCCTTATGAATTTCACACTCACTCCCGGCGTTTACGCCGCTCTCAACATCCTGTCCAAAGCTACACGCAGCAAAGTTCTCGAAGCAGCCTTCGCCTTCGTTATCTGCGGCGTGCGCCCGACTAACCTATCCAAAAATCTCCTCGTAATGTTTATGATGGTGGTTGACAGCGCATCAGAAGGAAAAATCACCTACCCACCTGACGAATAGAAACCCGCTGAAGAATCCACCACAGCCAACGTACAGCCCCAACCCGAGCCGGAACCCGCAAAACCCGCCGAGAAGAAGGAGCAAGAAGCCGAAAGCGCTTGTCCCCAAGCTGATAGCACCAAAGAGAAAACACCCCTCTCCGGCATTAAAAAGACTGTCGTACATCATCATCGCCGCAAAAATCGCCGTCACGCAGCAAGCAAGTAAATTTTTATCTGCCAAATCGTTAATTTTGCAGATAAATCACTGAATAAAATGTTGACGATACGCAACCGATTAATACCGTTTGGCAAGCAATATGGCGCGATAAACCTTTTCGGCGTGCTGTTTTACAAGCCGGGGATGACTCTCACACCGCAGGTGCTCAACCATGAGCGGATTCATACCGCACAGATTAGGGAGCTACTATTCGTGCCCTTCTATCTGATATACCTTGCGGAATGGTTCATCAGGATAATTGCCTGCAAAGGAGACATATATAAGGCTTATCGCAGCATATCCTTCGAGGAAGAGGCATATTGCCACGGTGATGACCTGAACTATCTATCAACCCGCAGGCATTTCGCCCAGTGGCGCTGACTTACCGCCAAAGCTCACGCGCTTTAGCCAGCGTTTCCGGTTTGCCGATGTCAACCCACCTGTAATTTCCGGCGGGAGTATAGCTCCGGATGTCAAGCGCGCTGCAATTAGACGCATAAAAGGGAGTGGTAGAAAACACCCTGTTTTGACTCGCGTATGCTTCAAGCAACGGAAAAACCGCAGGACTCACTACTGACACTCCGCCGAACCCGAGTCCGGCAAGGTTTTCCGTATCAAGATTTGCCGGGATTCTTGCCGAACCGTCAGCCCTGCCCCATCCACGCATTCTTCCGCAGGAGTCAAAATATAGGTAACGTGAACTCTGGCGGCTCTGGGTGAGCAGCGTCACATCTGCTCCACTGCATAAATGGCGTTCATACATTGCGGCAACATCAAAATCGGTAAGGATATCGGCGTTGTGAACAATGAATGGACCGCCGCCGTCAAGCACCCTCCGCGCCGCAAGAATGCCGCCACCGGTGTCAAGAAGCTGTTCGCTTTCGTCGCTTATGGCTATATCTAAGCCGAAATTCTCGTTCTGCTGCAAAAAGTCAGTGATTTTATCCGCAAAATGATGCACGTTGACCACAATCTCGCTCACCCCTGCCGCCTTGAGCTTGAGGATTACGAGTTCAAGAGCCGGCTTGCCGTTGATGTCAATAAGGGCTTTGGGCACACTGTCGGTGAGCGGGCGCAGGCGTGTGCCAAGCCCTGCGGCAAAAATCATAGCTTTCATTTCTTCTCTAGTCTAAGATACACTCTCTGAAATTTCTGTTATGCCGCGCTCGCGGTGACACAATTCCACGCGCACTCCATACTTTTCATGGATATGGCGGGCACACTTTTCCGCGCAGTACACCGAGCGGTGTCGGCCACCGGTGCAACCGAAAGCCACGCTCAGCGAGGTAAACCCACGCTCCATATATTTCTCTACAGAAGAGTCTACCAAAGCAAGTGCGTGCTCAAGAAAAACCTGCACCTCTCCTCCCTTTTCAAGAAAATCAATCACGGGACGGTCTCTTCCGGTCAGCGGCTTGTAATCGTCATAGCGCCCGGGGTTATGGATTGCCCGGCAGTCAAACACATATCCGCCGCCATTGCCGCTGGCATCGGCAGGCATTCCCATTTTATACCCGAAACTCCACACCTTTACAGTAAGCTCGCCAGCTGACGGTGTCTGACGGTTGACGCGGCTGTCGGCAGATGCCTGTGCCAGCACCCTTGCCAGCTCAGGCAATTCATTCAGCCCCTCGGCAAGTATTTCACGGACATTATCCATTGCCGCAGGAATACTCCTGACAAAATGCTCCTTGTGCTCTATCAGCCCACGGAAGCCATACGCTCCGAGCACCTGGAGCGTGCGCAGAAGCACAAACATCGGCAATTGCCTGCGAAAATCATCTGCAGCCGCAGGGCTGAATCCGCGCGCCACGATGTACTCCTCAACAAGTTCCTTTTTAAGCTCCGATGGCAATGCCGCGCGCGCCTGCCACAGCAAGGACACGAGGTCATACATACCATTGCCTCTGCGGGCCCCCTGATAATCTATAAATGTAAGATTATCATCCTCATCCACCATAATGTTGCGGCTCTGGCAGTCACGCAGGATAATGCTGTCACCGCCATCTGCCATCCGGGCCAGCAGTTCGAAGTCGCGTTCAAGGGCATTCTCGTCAAAACCTATGTCCGCAACTTTAAGAAAGCAGTATTTGAAATAATTCAGATCCCACATCACGGACTTATGGTCCTGTGTCGTAT
>JAIDJW010000087.1 GCA_029052015.1 Paramuribaculum sp.
GCTCATACGCCCGCAATCTTGGAGTCAACCTCACCCGAGTGCGCAATCTGCTGCTGCTCTCCACCGGCATACTCACCGCCGGAGTCACCGCCTACTGCGGACCGGTAGGCTTCATCGGGCTCGCCGTGCCGCACATAGCCCGCATGATATTCCGCAACGCCGACCACCGCGTGCTGCTGCCCGCCACCATACTCTGCGGCGCAGCCGTAGCGCTGCTCTGCAACCTCCTGTGCGTTCTCCCCGCCCACGGCGTATATCCCCTCAACGCCGTCACCCCCCTCATCGGCGTGCCTGTAATCATCTACGTCATCTTCCTCCGCCGCCGCACCCGCTAACATGGTTGCATAATCAAAAAAGAATGCGTACCTTTGCAGTCGCTTTTTAGCATCCCCGCGTGTGATGGGAAATTAAGGAGCACCAACAATCACTTAATTTTGAGTAACACATTTAATTAACATCAAGTCATGAAGACATTCCAGCTCTCAGCCGAACCCCGTACCGACCTCGGCAAGAAGGCAGCAAAAGCACTCCGTAAAGAAAACAAGATTCCCGTTGTGCTCAACGGCGGCGAAATCATCTCACTCCCCTACAGCGGCACACTCCGCGCAGGTGAGAAAATCATTGAAATCGATCCGGGCAAGGGTCTTATCACAACCGACCTCACCGTTACCAACGATGCAGTGCGCAAGCTGATATATACTCCCGACATCTTCGCCATCGAGCTTGACCTCCACGGTGAAAAGCGCATGGCTGTGCTCAAGGACATCCAGTTCCACCCCGTAAAGGACACCATCCTCCACATCGACCTGCTCGAAGTGAGCGAGAAGAAGCCCGTAACCATCGAGGTGCCCGTTCAGCTCGAAGGTCACGCCGAGGGTGTGAAAGCCGGCGGTAAGCTCACACTGAGCATGAAGAAAATCAAGGTGAAGGCTCCCTACACTAATATCCCCGAGCGCGTTGTCATCAATGTTGACAACCTCGGCCTCGGCAAGACTCTCCAGATCGGCGACCTCCACTTCGACGGTCTTGAACTGGTTAACGCCAAGAATGCAGTTGTCTGCGCCGTTCAGCTGACCCGCGCCGCCCGTGGTGCCGCAGCAGCAGCCGCAGCAGCCGGCAAATAATAATCAGCCCTGCTTATGAAGTATCTCATTGTTGGGCTTGGCAACATAGGCGAAGAATATGCCGGCACACGCCACAACATAGGATTTATGATATTGGATGCCTTTGCAAAGGCATCCAATATTTCTTTTGCCACCGACCGCTACGGCGATGTTGCCAGAATGCGCCTCAAAAACAAACAGCTTGTGCTCCTCAAGCCCTCCACCTACATGAATCTGAGCGGCAATGCCGTGCGCTACTGGAAGGAGAAGGAAGGCATAGATGTTGACCACATACTTGTGCTGGTCGATGACATAGCCTTGCCTTTCGGAGCCATACGCATCAAGGGCAACGGCAGCGACGCGGGCCACAACGGCCTCAAAAACATAGCCGCCATGCTCGGCAGCCAGGCATATCCGAGGCTGCGCTTCGGCATCGGCAACGACTATCCGCGCGGAGCGCAGATAGAATATGTGCTCGGCAGATTCACCCCCGAGCAGCGCACCGAGCTTCCGGCACGCATAGAGGTTGCCTGCGAAGCTATCAAAGCTTTCTGCCTGAGCGGTATCGGATTTGCAATGTGTAATTTCAACAACAAGTAGGCTATGGCAAAGAGCGAGGAGAGAATAGACAAGTGGATGTGGGCTACACGTATCTTCAAGACGCGCACCATATCTGCAGAAGCATGCAAGAAAGGACGAGTAAGTGTGGGCGGCGCCAGCGCCAAGCCGTCACGCACCATCAAAGTCGGTGACATTGTTGATGTGAGGAAACCGCCGGTAACATACTCTTTCCGCGTGCTCGCACTGACCGAAAACCGCCTCGGCGCTAAGCTTGTGCCACAGTACCTTGAAAACATAACTCCGCAAAGCCAGCTCGATCTTCTGGAAATAGTGAAGATAAGCGGATTTATAGACCGCCGCAAGGGTCTGGGACGCCCGACCAAGCGCGAGGGCCGAGAACTGTCGCGCTTCACCGAGGAGGCTATGAGCTACGGCTGGGATTTCGACTTCGACTTTGACGAGGTAGAAGAAAGCTAAAATAAGTTTAGAAGTTTAGGAGTTTAAAAGTTTAG
>JAIDJW010000088.1 GCA_029052015.1 Paramuribaculum sp.
GTGTTGGTACCGCCCATGTCTATGCCAATAACGTATGGCTTGCTGTTTACCATTTTAGTTTAAGGTTTTAAAGAGGTTTGTTTTTCTGTTTGTTTAAGACGCAAAATTAAAATAAATAATGAAAATAAGATACTTTCCATGGCTTTTTTTTGAAATATCGGTGTTAAAAACGGTTGTGAGGCGCATTTTTGCGGGCAGTAGGCGTGTGGCTTATTGGGCTGATTGACGAAAAAGCGCTAATTTTGCAAAACTTATGATGAAAAGGTTGTTTAAATATCTGATTGCTCTGTTGGGGTGCGTTTCAGTGCTTGCTGTCACTTCATGCTCCGAATCCGATGGCCCGAATCCTCAGCCGGGCAATAAGCGCACGGTTCTTGTCTACATGATTGCTGACAATAGCCTCGGTGGCTCGAGTCTGATGGTTGATACGCAAAACCTCATGCAGATGCAGCGCGCCGCGAGAAATGGCGCTATAAAAAACGGGCGTCTGCTTGTGTATCATGACCCATACGGTGCTGACAAGGTGCCTTCTCTGCTTGAAGTTACGGCTGATGGGGTGAAAGAGCTGAAGGTTTATGATGCCGGTGTGTCTTCAACCGACCCTGATTTCATGCGGTCGGTGCTTGATGAGGTGGCTTCGATTGCCCCCGCTGAGCAAAACTGGCTGGTGCTGTGGAGTCATGGCACGGGGTGGATTGAGACTTCCGATTCACGTTCGGTTGCGCAGGCTGCGCCGCAGTCCTTCGGTCAGGACCTACATCCGGTCAGGAGGGAGATGAAGGTTTCTACACTCGCAAATGCGCTGGGAGTCGGACGCTACGATGTGATTTATTTTGATTGCTGCTTCATGGGGTGTGTCGAGGCGCTTTATGAGTTGCGTCATTCCGCGCGTGAAATTGTGGCATCGGCAACAGAGCTTCCTGTCGAGGGTATGCCGTATGATGTGAATGTGTTTGCGATGTTTGACGAAAAGGCGGGAGCCGCTACTCTTGCCGCAAATACTCTCGATTATTATCTCACCGGCGAGAATGTGTCGACCCGTTCGTGTACCATAGCGGTTGTCGACACCGAGGCGCTTGATGCTCTTGCCGCCGCTACTAAAAAGGTTATGCAGACGGGGGCTGTTGCGCCCTATTCATATACCGGTGTTCCGTTTTTCCGGCGCTATGGTGTGAATTCGCGCACATGGGATATGGGGCATTATATCAATTCTCTTGATGTGGAGGCTTCAATCCTTCAGGAGTGGAATGCCGCATACTCTGCAGCGGTTACATATTATGGCTCCACTCCGGTGAGCTACGGCCTTGATATGACGGATTTCACCGGTATAGGCTGCAATATCGTGCGCACCGCGGCCGATGCGGATGTGGACGGTTATAGAAACCAAAGCTGGTGGAAAGACGTTGTAGTTTATAATCCATCGCTTTATTGATTTATTACCTATGTTGTTTCGCTTTCTGCAGATTCCCGTGATGCCGGCCGCACCGGCTGAGCCCGACTCTGTTGCAGCTCCTGCCAGGGAGTTGAGTAACCTCAAGAATATGTCGCTTGACGACCTGATGGCGCGTCTGGTAAACGACCTTGTGGAGTTTGCCATTCATCTTGCAATCGCTATCCTTGTTTTCTATGTCGGCAAGTTCATTATCAAGAAGCTCTATCATGTCACCGCTTCAATACTTACCCGGCGCAATGTAGAGCGCTCGCTCAGCACCTTTGTGCTTAGTCTTGTGCGTATTGTGCTGTATTTCATACTCATTGTCACCGTAATAGGTATCCTGGGCATAAACACCAGCTCGTTTATCGCCATTTTTGCCTCAGTAGGTGTTGCAATCGGTATGGCTTTGAGCGGCACACTCCAGAATTTTGCGGGAGGAGTGCTGATTCTGCTTCTCAAGCCTTATAAAATAGGCGATTATATCGAGGCTCAGGGGTTTTCGGGCACTGTCACTGAAATTCAGATATTTTCCACGGTCATATGTACGCCGGATAATAAATCTATCCTCATTCCAAACGGAGGGCTTTCTACCGGCAGTATAAACAACTGGTCCAAGCAGGAATATCGCCGAGTTCAGTGGGATGTGGGTATTTCCTACGGTGATGATTTCGACCACGCCGCGCAGGTGATTCACTCTATACTCGATTCCGAGCCGCTGATAGTGCGGGCCGGAGGTGAGGATGTGCCTAAGGGAAGCCAAGAGAAACCTCAGGAAGAAAAAAATGAGGAGGCGGAGAGCAAGAAGGGTTGGCTGCGCATGGTGTTCAGCCGCCACCGCGAAAAGCTGCGTGAGCGCGAGGAGCGTCAGGCGGCCGCAGTCGAGGCATTGCTTTCGCGCCCCGTTACCGATCCTACGGTCAATATTTCAGAACTTGCCGACAGCAGTGTTAATCTGGTAGTCCGCGCTTGGGCCCGCTCTTCTGACTACTGGACGGTGTACTACAATGTGATATCGCGCATCTACAGCGAGTTGCCGCGTAAGGGAGTGTCGTTTCCGTTCCCGCAGATGGATGTGCATATTGTGTCCACTTCCGCAACATCGCCGGCCGCTACTCCTAAATAACCTTAACGCTCTTTGCGCTTAGGGAATATTTCAGTACTTTTGCGATACCATAGGCGCAGACTGAATATATACTCCCTCGATTGCTTGTCTTTGCGTCATCGGCACACACTTTTTCCGGAAGCTCCGCAGGTTGCGGCGCACTCTATCTCTCCTTATTTCCGGAATAGCCTTGTGCCGGTCATCTATGGCTGCGGAAAGCCCCTAACGGCTTTCCCCCCGGGATCGATAATAAAAAAATAACATAAATGACAAGTAAATGGAATTATTTACCCCTTACTTCAGAAGAGCAAAAATTAGAGACAGAGTTAGATAAGCGTTACGCTTCATGCGCGCCTGTGAGCGAGCTGCTTGTGCAGCGTGGCATAACTTCCGTGGCCGATGCCGAGAAGTTCTTCCACCCTTCGCTCAAAGACTTGCACGACCCTTTCCTGATGCCCGGAATGCAGGAGGCTGTGGCACGCCTCAACAAGGCTCTCGGCACCAAAGAAAGAATCATGGTTTATGGCGACTATGACGTTGACGGCACAACCGCTGTGGCGCTTGTGTATAAATATCTCCAGAATTTTTACTCCAATGTTGAGTACTATATTCCCAGCCGCGATGACGAAGGCTATGGAATATCGAAGCACAGCATCGACTATGCGGCTTCGCAAGGGGTACGACTGATCATTATCCTTGACTGTGGCATTAAAGCCATCGAGGAGATACGCTATGCCCGCACTTTAGGTATAGATTTCATCATCTGTGACCATCATGTGCCTGATGACGAGCTGCCGCAGGCTGCCGCCATTCTCAACCCCAAGCTTGAGGACAGCACATATCCGTGCAGCCACCTCAGCGGTTGCGGCGTCGGCTATAAGTTCATGCAGGCATTTGCAATGAGCAATAATCTTCCGCAGGCCGATCTCGAAAATATGCTTGACCTGGTGGCGGTGAGCATTGCCGCGGACATTGTGCCTATGGTCGACGAAAACCGTATTCTCGCATACCACGGGCTGCGGCGCATCAATTCGAGCCCGAATATGGGGCTGCGTGCGATAATACGCATCTGCGGGCTCACCGGCAAGGAGATTACGATATCCGATGTGATATTCAAGATAGGTCCGCGCATTAATGCTTCCGGACGCATGCAGAGCGGCAGGGAGGCGGTAGAGCTGTTGGTGGCGCGTGACAGCGTGGAGGCTCACGAGAAGGCCAAGGCCATCGACCAATACAACAAGGACCGCAAGGAGCTTGACAAACGCATAACCGAAGAAGCCAACTCGATTCTTGACGCACGCAGTGAAACTGTCGCTACGAAGAAAGCCATTGTGATATACAACAAAGACTGGCACCGCGGCATAATCGGTATAGTTGCTTCGCGTCTCACTGAACTTTACTACAAGCCGGCGGTGGTGCTCACCCTCAACAACGGACTTGCAACAGGCTCCTCACGCTCAGTGCAGGGCTTCGATATCTATAAGGCTGTAGAGGCATGCCGTGACCTTCTTGAGAATTTCGGCGGTCATACATATGCTGTCGGGCTCAGCCTCAAGGAGGAGAATATCCCCGAATTCAAGCGTCGGTTCGAGCAATATGTTGCGGAACATATACTCCCCACGCAGCTTACACCGCTTCTTGATATAGACGCGGTGATAAATTTCGCGCAGATTACGCCGGAATTCATCTCAACCTTGCGAAAATTCAATCCTTTCGGGCCGGGAAACCAGAAGCCGGTGTTCTGCGCCCGCAATGTGATGGATTTCGGCACGAGCAAGCTTGTGGGTCACAATTACGAGCATATCAAGCTTGAGCTTGTCGATGACACTTCCGGCAAGGTGATGAACGGCATCGCTTTCAATATGGCGCAGCATTTCGAGCACATACACTCGCGCAAACCGTTTGATATCTGCTTCACAATCGAGGACAACAAGCACCACGCGGCTACCGGAGCGGTGCAGTTGCTCATCAAGGAGATTCGCCCCGCAAAGGGATGAGTGCCTGCGTAGATATTGATTCCATACTCCGCGACAACTGGGGGTATGACTCTTTCCGCCCGCTGCAGAGAGAGATAATAGAGTCAGTGCTTGACGGTCGCGACACTCTCGGGCTGCTGCCTACCGGCGGAGGCAAATCGCTGACATTTCAGGTGCCGGCTCTCGCTTTAGGCGGGCTCACAATAGTGGTCACGCCGCTTATCTCCCTGATGAAAGACCAGGTGGATAATCTGAAGCGCAAAGGCGTATCGGCGGTGTATCTTCACTCCGGGCTTACGCGCGCCGAGCACCGGCTTGCAATGGATAAATGTCGCCTGGGAAAGGCACGCCTGCTGTATGTTTCTCCCGAAAAGCTCAAATCATCGGTATTTACGGATACTCTCCGGGGCTTCGACGTGCGTCTTATAGCTGTGGATGAGGCTCATTGCATATCTCAGTGGGGCTATGACTTCCGTCCCTCCTATCTTGAGATAGCCGCATTGCGCGATGTGCTTCCGGGCGTGCCCGTACTTGCGCTTACAGCATCTGCCACGCCGGAGGTTACAGAGGATATCATGACCCGCCTGCGGTTTACGTCGCGCAATGTTTTTGCCCGCAGTTTCTCACGACCTAACATTTCATATATAGTAAGGCGCGCCGAGCATAAGGAGGCTATGCTGCTCAAAGCACTTGGGGCGACATCCGGCAGTGCCATAGTGTATGTGCGTTCCCGCAAGCGCACGCGTGAACTTGCCGATTTTCTTAATCGCGAGGGGATTTCAGCGGCATATTATCATGCGGGACTCGCGGTAGAGGAGAAGAACGAGCGCCAGCGCCAGTGGAAGGATGGGGAAACACGGGTCATTGTGGCTACAAACGCTTTCGGCATGGGCATTGACAAGCCTGATGTCAGGATAGTTGTCCACTATGACATTCCGCCATCGCTTGAGGAATATTATCAGGAGGCGGGTCGCGCCGGGCGTGACGGCAAGCCGTCATTCGCGCTTGTTATAGCCGGTGCTTACGACAAAGGTGTGCTTTCGCGTCGTCTGAGCGATGCCTTTCCGCCGCGCGATTATATCCGCAAGATTTATGAACGCGCCTGCAATTTTGTGGACATCGTTGTAGGGGAGGGCTATGGAGCTGTGCGCGATTTCGATTTCAGCCTTTTTTGTTCGCGGTTTAAGCTTCAGCCTGTTGTTGCGCGCAACGCTCTCAAACTTTTGAGCCACTCCGGATGGTTTGAATATGTTGATGACGTGTCATCGCGCTCGAGGGTGATGGTGCTTTTGTCAAAAGAGGAGCTTTATTCCGTGCGTCTTGATGCCGATGCCGACAAGGTGCTCCAGCTGTTGCTGCGCACATACACCGGACTATTTGCCGATTATGTGAATATAAGCGAACAGCTGATAGCCTCGCGACTGGGAATGAGTAACGAGCAGGTGTATCAGGCACTTCTCAGCCTTGGCAGGGCGCACGCGGTGCATTATGTGCCACGCTCCGACACTCCCTATCTGTATTTCACCACTTCGCGCGAATTGCCAAAATATATTCTAATACCTAAGGATGTGTACGAAAAGCAGCGCGACCGTATGGCGCGCCGCCTTGATTCAGTAAAAGACTATGTGTTCGGCACCGACGGCTGCAGGGTAAACAGGATGCTCGCTTATTTCGGTGAAAAACCTGCGCACCCATGCGGCAAATGCGACATCTGTCGTGAAAACAGACGCACGCCTCAAACGCACGAAAATGATGTTGAGACAGTGCGCTATCTTGCTTCACAGCCGGGAGGCAACACTCTGGCATATATCGCAGCCCAGATGTCCAGGCCACTTGCGCAGATAATCGATATTGCGCGCGAGCTCATTGATGTGGGAGAGCTTGAAATGGGCGGCGATAGACTTAAGGTATTGTCTAAAAGCCGTTAGCTCTCAACGTCAAACCCGCGGCGACGTACTGCCGCAAGCATCTGATAGCTCATGGCCATACGGTAATAGTCGACAATGTGGCTTGCCCAGTCATTGTCGCTCTTGGTGCCTGAGCGACTGGCGTTGTAGACCGATATTTCTTTGTCGTATTCAAGAAGCTCATCACACAGATTGTCATCATTATTATAGGTGTTTGAATGTATGATGAGCGAAAGGGGCTGTTTGGGCTTAAGATCAGGCATCTCGCGTGGAACTCCGATAGCCAGACCGCACACAATAAATGTGTCCTGCGGGAGCCCCAGCAGGCGTGACACTGCCTCAGGCGCGGCAGTGCGTGTATAGCCTATGCAGCAGGTGCCGATACCTTCTGATTCGGCTGCGGTGAGTGCGCTCATCATTGCGAGCGATGCGTCTATGCTGCCTACGAGAATGCCGTCGAGGGTCTTCTGAAACTCGGGCATGGTTATGCTTTTAGCATCGGAAATCACGCGTATTTTGTGGAAATCGGCACAGAAAACAAGAAAATGATTGCAGGTCTTAATCTGCTTCTGTTGGGTCAGTTCATAAATCTTCTCTTTCAGAGTCTGGTCGGTGACATCAATCACCGAAAACTGCTGTCCGTTATAGCTGGTAGGGGTGTTGCGTATAGCCTCATAGATAAAGTTCATGGTATCCTGAGGGATGGGTTCGCGTTCGTAGCGGCGTATGCTGCGGCGTTCAAGCAGAGTGTCCTTTACAGTTTTCATGTTTGCGGTTTTGTGATGAGATTCTTCAATTGTAAACGCGCAAGTATAAAAAAGGTTTAGCTATGGTGTAAAAAAAGAACCGTCCGGAGTGTACGTCCGGACGGTTTGATTGAGCAAGTGGTATATGGTTAGGGCTTACTTCTTGAAGAAGCGGTTGTAGAGACCTTCGAAGCCCTGGCCGTGGCGTGCTTCGTCTTTAGCCATTTCGTGCACGGTGTCGTGGATGGCATCGAGGTTGAGCTGTTTTGCGCGTGCGGCGATGCGCATCTTGTCGGCGTTTGCGCCGGCCTCTGCTGCCATACGCTTCTCGAGGGTTGTCGTTGTGGCCCCGACGCATTCTCCGCGGAGTGCAGCGAATTTTGCTGCGTGCTCGG
>JAIDJW010000089.1:0-13901 GCA_029052015.1 Paramuribaculum sp.
TGTCTGCGCATTTATGTCGTCAATCCAGTCAAAAGCGTTGCCGACTGCCGCCGGACGATTGACAGGTATCATCTCAAGGGTGTCGAGAAACTCCCATGAGTTGAATATTATCGGACCGTATGATGCCACAGGCAGGGTGGCGATAGGTCTCAGCGGGTCAGTGATTACGGTGTCCGGTTCTATATTTGCCGAATCAATCAGGCACACATCCCCGGCAAGTTCTTCGTCAAACCATGGCAATATCACCATAGTGTCGCGCTTTACCGGTGCGGTCACCTTCTTTATGGGGCGGAAAATATCCACTGTCTGTGCCGTGGCTGTTCCTGACATCGCTATGAGTGCGGCAGTTGTTGCCGTGAGTATGCAGCTGAGTATTTTTCTCATGATTCGGCGGCTGAATAACGTGAATTGCAAAATTACGCAAAAAATCCCGAATAGCACAAAAAGAGGCGCCCGCAATGGACGCCTCCGGTCTATTTTGTGTGTGAGTTCCGTGCATCAGTTGTTTTCCGGACGCAGCTTGCGCACCGTGACGGCTGTCTGCCACATTTCGCTCTCGCGGAGGTCGCGCAGCTCTTTCTCGAGCTTTTCGCGATAGTCGGGCTGCGAGTTGGAGTCGATTGAAATCTGTGCCTCGTTGCCGCACTTAACGCTGGCGTAAAGTCTCTGCACAACGGGCTTGATGGCGTCGTGGAACGGGCCCATCCAGTCAAGTGCGCCGCGCTGGGCGGTAGTTGAGCAGTTGGCATACATCCAGTCCATGCCTTTTGCCGCGAAGAGGGGCATCAGCGACTGGGTGAGCTCCTCGACTGTTTCGTTGAATGCCTCGGAGGGAGTGTGGCCGTTTTCGCGGAGCACTTCGTACTGGGCGAGGAGCAAGCCCTGGATAGCTCCCATCAGCGAGCCTCGCTCGCCGGTGAGGTCGGATGTAGCCTCGCGCACAAATGTCGTTTCAAAGAGGTAGCCGGAGCCGATGCCTATGCCGAGAGCTATTGTGCGCTCGAACGCGCGGCCGGTGTAGTCCTGATATATAGCGTAGCTGGAGTTCAGGCCGCGTCCTTCAAGAAACATTGTGCGCAGCGATGTGCCTGAGCCTTTCGGCGCTACCATTATTACGTCGATGTCGGCGGGAGGCACAACTCCGGTGCGGTCGCTCCATGTGATAGCGAAGCCATGGGAGAAGTAGAGTGCTTTGCCGGCTGTGAGATATTTTTTGATATTGGGCCATACGCTCATCACTGCCGCATCGCTGAGCAGGCACATGACGATAGTGGCGCGCTCGCAGGCTTCCTCGATGCCGAAGAGGGTCTCGCCCGGCACCCACCCGTCGGCTACAGCTTTGTCATAAG
Organism: Paramuribaculum sp.; assembly: GCA_029052015.1. Taxonomy (GTDB): domain Bacteria; phylum Bacteroidota; class Bacteroidia; order Bacteroidales; family Muribaculaceae; genus Paramuribaculum. The sequence continues at coordinate 1,350 of JAIDJW010000089.1, forward strand.
TCTTGCCGGGGCGCTGACCAACTATTACATTAAAGCCGTTGTCTCTGAGGTTCATGCTCTGGCCGGGTCCCTGCACGCCGTAGCCTATCACCGCTATGGTCTCGTCTTTGAGTACCTCGCGGGCTTTTTCAAGGGGAAATTCGTCGCGGATGATGACGTTCTCTTCAACTCCGCCAAAATTCATTTTTGCCATATATACTGGTTGTTTGTGTAATATTGTTGCAAATATAGTATGTTTTGTTAGGATTTGCCACTAAAAAGAGCGTAATTGTTTACGTTCTTTCATCAAATCGAATCCTGCACAGGCACGAGTCGGTGGAGTCAGCTCCTTTTATGGCCACATCCAGAACGCAGCCATCATTCATGCGTGAGCACACCTGCAGGGTGTCGCCATACCGGCATTCTTTGGTAAACGCTATCTCGAAGCGCGCGGGGAATCGGCGGTCGTACATATCAAGCCCCACGCAGTTTGCCGCCAGCTCTACATAGCGCGCTGTTGTGAGATGCCGGTTGGAATCTATATCGCTCACTGCCACTGTGTAGGGTGTGCAGCTATCTTCGTCGCCGCCGAAGCGGAGCTTGCCCTGTGGCTCAATAGGGCAACTCCGCAAGCTGACGCTGTCGGCAAGGTCGGCAATGGAGGCAAGGTCGGCAGGGCGGCGCGAGGCGATGTTGATGGCTATCCAAATACTGCGCGCAAAGCCTATCACTTTGCCTCCGGCGCCGGTGATTTCAAAATTTCGCGCCGAGAAGTGACGGTTGAAGTCTTCAATCCAGGTTGTTAGCGCATATTCTTCGCCCACACGCGGATAGCGCGTCATCTCTATGGCAAGGCGGCTTAGTACCCAGGCGTTGCCATCGGTCATGAGCCTGTCGTAGCCGATTCCGAGATGATTGGCGTGGGCGGTGGCGGCGTCAATGATGTCGCGCACGAGATTTTGCAGCGGCAGTTCCATCTGCGCGTTGCATCCCGCTGCGGTGAGAGTTTTTGTGAGTGTCAGTTCTTTCATACTCGGTCAATGCGTTTGCGGCGCTGCTCCTGGTCAGACAGGAAACGGTCGACATGCTCTACCGGGCTCTTGGTGATGGCCACTCGTCCGCTGCGCACAAACTGGCGTATGTCGTAGCGCTTGAGCTCATTGAACAGCGCTTCGGTCTCGTCGCTGTGGCCGGTCTTCTCAAGAATTGTGTTGTCGCGCGACACTTCAAGAATTCTCGCTCCGTGGCGTCGTATAATCTCCTCCAAGTGCTCTTCGTCGAGCAATCGGGCTGTAGGCACCTTATAAAGAGCCACTTCCTGATACACGAGCTCATCGTCCGTGTAGAGAAACGCCCTGAGCACATCAATGCGCTTTTCTATCTGCTTCACCACCTTTTCCATCGTCACTCTGTCGCTGAAGCAGGTAATAGTGAGCTTGTGCACATCAGGAATCGAGCAGCGGCTGGCGCTCACGCTCTCGATGTTGAGGCAGCGGCGTGTGAAGATGATTGACATCTGGTTCAGGAGCCCGACATGATTCTCCGCGAAAATCGCTATGGTAAAGAGTGTTGTGTTGTTATCCATTGTCGGTCATTGAAAAGAGTTCATTGTCTTCATTGAGTAATATATAGTCCACGGCTCTGCCGTTAGGAGTCATGGGATACACCATGTCGCGCTCGTCAATGCGAACGTTGAGCAGGAATGCTCCGGGGTGGTCCATCATCTGCTTTATCGCCGCGTCAAGGTCCTTGCGGTGGCATACTTTCGCATTCGCGATGCCATACGCGTCCGCAATGGTGTTGAAATCGGGGTTTACAAGCGGAGTCTGGCTGTAGCGGTTGTCATAGAAAATCGCCTGCCACTGGCGCACATTGCCGAGATAGTCGTTATTGAGCACTATCATCTTCACTCCGGTGCCATACTGCAGTATGGTGCCGAGCTCCTGCATGGTCATCTGGAAGCCTCCGTCACCGGCAAAGTAGCACACCGTGCGCTGCGGAGCGCCCATTTTGGCGCCGATGGCTGCGGGAAGTCCGAATCCCATGGTGCCGAGGCCGCCGGAGGTGATTATACTTCGGGGGGTGGAGTAGCGGAAATAGCGGGCGCTTAGCATCTGGTTCTGACCCACGTCGGTGACGAGCACCGGGTCGGCGCCGGCCGCAAGCGACACTTTCAGCGCCACTTCCCCCATGTGGGGCGCCGCCATCGGGTCGGCGCCGGTTGTAGCGTTGCGGACAACTCTCTCCGTCTCAATCTCATATGCCTTGTCAAAGCTCTCTATCCATTCGCGGTGCTTTGTTTCCATAATCATGGGCAGCAGCCCCTCGAGCGCGAGGCGTGCATCGCCGTGGATAGTGGCGTTGGTTCTGACATTCTTGTCAAACTCAGCGGCATCGATATCGATGTGCACTATTTTTGCCTGCGGAGCATAATGCTTCGGGTCGCCGGTCACACGGTCGTCAAACCTCATGCCTATTGCTATGATAAGGTCTGCACGGTTGGTGTTGTAGTTCGGCCCGATATTGCCGTGCATTCCCACCATGCCTTTGTAGAGCGGATGGTCGCTCTTCATTGTCGACAGCCCCAGCAGCGTCGATGCCACGGGGATGTCCGCCTTTTCGGCAAGAGCCGCGAGAGCCTCCTCCGCTCCGGAAATCATTACTCCGTGGCCGCTCACAATCATCGGGCGCCGCGAGGCATTGATGAGGTCGGCGACTCTGCGCAGGTCGGCCTCCGGAATATCCGGCGAGGGGTTGTATGAGCGTATATAATTGCATTTCCTGTATGGATGCCACTCTATCTCCTCATTTTGCGCGTTTTTGGCAAAGTCGAGCACCACAGGGCCCGGCCTGCCCGTGTTTGCTATATAGAAAGCCCTGCCGAGCGCCCACTCTATGTCGGCTGCGCTGCGTATCTGATACGCCCACTTGGTGATAGGCTGGGTGATGCCCACAACATCAGTCTCCTGGAAGGCATCGCTGCCGAGCAGGTCGGAGCTCACCTGGCCGGTGATGACCACCAGCGGAGTGCTGTCGAGCATAGCGTCGCTCAGACCGGTTATCACATTTGTGGCTGCCGGCCCCGAGGTCACTACGACTACTCCCGTCCTGCCGCTCACTCTCGCGTAGCCCTGCGCGGCATGGATAGCTCCCTGCTCGTGGCGCGTCAGCACATGGGTGAGGCTGTCGGTGTAGTCATACAGCTTGTCGTAAAAGGGTATGATGGCACCTCCGGGATAGCCGAAAACTCTGTCGGTCCCTTCGGCTATGATGCCTCTTATCATCGCCTCGGCTCCTGTAATTTTCTCACTCATATATTATTGTGATATAATAAGTTTTTAACTCAGATTCTCACTCCCCCCTTGTCGGCGCTCGTCACCCCAGCGGCGTAAGCCTTCAGCGCCTTGGAGATATGGCGGTCTCTGCCTGCGGGGGTGAAGGCATCGGCGCCTCTGGCCTCCTCCTGCACGCGGCGCCGGTCCAGCTCCGCGTCGCTCAGACGCACATTGATGCTGCGCCCGGGAATATCTATTTCGATAATGTCGCCGTCGCGCACAAGCCCAATGGCTCCGCCGGCAGCCGCCTCAGGCGAAATATGACCGATAGAGAGCCCCGATGTGCCGCCGCTGAAACGTCCGTCGGTTATCAGCGCGCACTCCTTGCCGAGATGCTTGCTCTTGATATAGCTTGTGGGATAGAGCATCTCCTGCATGCCGGGACCTCCCTTGGGACCCTCATATACTATCACCACCACATCGCCGCTCTTCACCTTGTCGCGCAGTATGCCGTCAACAGCCTCCTCCTGCGAGTTGAACACCTTTGCCGGCCCGCTGAACCGGAAAATGCTCTCGTCCACACCCGCTGTCTTTACAACGCATCCATCCGCCGCAATGTTGCCGCGGAGCACCGCCAGACCGCCGTCCTTCACGTAGGCATGCTCGAAATCGCGTATACATCCGGCCGACCTGTCAGTGTCAAGGCTTCCGTAATAAGCCATCTGGCTTCCCATCTCGGTGGTCGGCCTTTCGCCCGGAGCGCTGCGCCACAGCTCGTCGGCCTCGTCGCTGTAGTCCTTGCCGCCTATAGCCCAGCGGTCTATCGCCTGAGCGAGCGTAAGCCCGTCAGCGCGGCACACTCCGGTGTCTATCAGCCCCTTGTCGGCGAGAATCTTCATTATCGAGAGGATGCCCCCGGCGCGGTTAACATCCTGGATATGGTAGTGCGAGTTCGGCGCCACCTTGCAGAGCACCGGAGTCCGGCGGCTGAGCATATCGATGTCCGCCATAGTGAAATCCGCCTCCGCCTCGTTGGCGATGGCGAGCAGATGAAGCACCGTGTTGGTGCTTCCCCCCATGGCGATGTCAAGCGTCATGGCGTTGAGCATAGCCTGTCGTGTGGCTATAGAGCGGGGTAGCACGCTTTCATCGCCGTCGCGGTAATATTTATAGGTGTTTTCCACAATCTGCTTCGCCGCCTTGCGGAATAGGGCAGTGCGGTTGATATGCGTAGCCACCACCGTGCCGTTGCCCGGCAGCGCCAGGCCTATCGCCTCGTTGAGCGAGTTCATAGAGTTGGCGGTAAACATTCCCGAGCAGCTTCCGCAGGTGGGGCAGCCATGCTTCTCGAGCAGAGCCACCCTGTCATCGCTCACGCTCTCGTCGGCCGCATCAACCATTATGTCAATTAGATCCAGCGCCCTGTCGCCGAGCTTGCCCGCCTCCATCGGTCCGCCGCTCACGAAAATCGCGGGTATGTTGAGCCTCATGGCAGCCATGAGCATACCCGGAGTCACCTTGTCGCAGTTGCTTATGCACACCATGGCATCAGCCTTGTGCGCGTTCACCATATATTCCACCGAGTCAGCTATCAGGTCGCGGCTCGGCAGCGAGTACAGCATGCCGTCATGCCCCATCGCAATGCCGTCGTCAATCGCTATCGTGTTAAACTCCGCCGCGAAGCACCCCAGCTTCTCAATCTCAGCCTTTACAATCTGACCGATTTCATGAAGATGCGTGTGGCCCGGCACAAACTGTGTAAAAGAATTTACTATCGCAATTATCGGCTTGCCGATCTGCTCCTCCTTCATGCCGTTGGCTCTCCAGAGTGCTCTCGCGCCAGCCATGCGCCTGCCTGCGGTGCTTGCCGCCGAACGCAGCGCGTGTTTCATACTATCCATGACATTCAAATTTTTCTACTGACATATCCCTTGAGTCTCCGAAGTGCATAACATCAGCCTGTCGGTTGCTCTTGCCTCTGTAATAAGCGCGTTTTAGAGATAACTGTCGCAAAAATAAGCTCTTTAATTACAAAAAGCAAATAAGTGCACACTTTTTTGGGCAATGAGCAATGGCAATTGGCAATAGCCGATTACTAATTGTCCGCGCGCGCGTATTATATATAGGAGTAAATTGATTATTAAAATTAACACCTGTAATTTTAACACAATATGAATATTAAGCTACATATTTATCCAAAGCGCACATAATCAATGCAATAGTGACGGTCCCCGTTAGCCGTTTATAGTTAAATGTTGGAAAATTGTCTTTTGAATTGTTGATATTTCAAAAAATATCAATACCTTTGCGAAATCCTAACAACCCTCCATACGGGTGGAGAGGATAAAACACAGTATGAAATATTGGAGTGCGCGGCAATCGTAAAGGCTTTCGCGACACTCTCATAAAAAAAGCGAATTGCAGAAAATTCACTATATGTCTAATTATTTTTTAGTATGAAAAAGTTAATTTTACTACTACTGACCGTGGCCACGTTCGCGATGGCGTCCGCACAGACGCGCACCGTGACCGGTAAGGTCGTCTATGGAGCCGATGATGAGCCCCTTGTAGGCGCCACCATCCTGCCCATAGGCGGAGGCTCGGGCACATCGACCAACATTGACGGTGAATTCACACTCAAAGTGAACTCAAATGTCAAGAAACTTCGTGTCACTTACGTTGGCATGCAGGCTCAGGAGATTGACATCACCGGCGAGAAGCTTCTCATCAAGATGGAAAACTCCGACACCAAGCTCGACGAGGTTATGGTTGTCGCTTACGGTACCGCGAAAAAGAGCGAATATACCGGTGCTGCTTCTGTCATTGACGCATCTCTTATCGAGGACCGTCTTGTGACAAACGTTACCAATGCTCTTAACGGTGTGGTTGCCGGTGTGCAGACTATCAATTCCAACGGCCAGCCTGGTGTGGGTTCTACTATCCGCATCCGTGGTGTAGGTTCTATCAATGCCAGCTCAACACCGCTTTATGTGCTTGACGGTATACCTTACGATGGTGATATCGCAGCACTTAACCCCAACGACATCGACAACATGACTGTGCTTAAGGACGCCGCTGCCGCTGCTCTTTATGGTGCGCGCGGTGCAAACGGTGTCATCCTCATCACCACCAAGAAAGGTAAGATGGGCAAGACAAGAGTGTCACTCGACGCTAAGTGGGGTGCAAACAGCCGTGAGATAACCAACTATGATGTTATAGAAAGCCCCGCGCAGTACTATGAGCTCAGCTATATGGCTCAGTACAACGCAGCTCTCTACAACCTCGGTTATACTCCCGAAAGAGCTCACGTTTACGCTAACCAGGAAATGTTAGGAGCTCTCGGTTATCAGGTGTTTACTGTGCCCAACGGTGAATATCTCATCGGCAAGGACGGTAAAATCAATCCCAACGCAACTCTCGGCTACAAATACGGAAACAACTACTTCACTCCCGACAACTGGTCGGATGCAACATTCCGCAATGGCCTGCGTCAGGAATACAACCTGAGCATTTCCGGTGCAAACGACCGTTTCAATTATTATCTCAACGGTTCTTACACAAAGGACGAAGGTGTAATCCAGAACTCAAGCTATGAGCGTATCTCAACCCGTTTGAGCGTTGACTACAAGGTTACCGACTGGTTCAAGGTAGGAGCAAACCTCAGCTATGCATACGCCAAGAGCGACTATCCCCGTGAAATGACAGCATCTTCAGCTACAAGTAACGGCAACGCATTCTATGCTGCAAATGCAATGGCTCCCATCTATCCTATCTATGTTCGTGATGCAGAGGGTAATATCGTGTATGATAAGTCTTACAACAAGCCTGTTTATGACTATGGCGATTCAAAATCTACTCCCTTGGCACGTCCTATCATAACGAACGGCAACCCCGCAGGTCAGCTCATCTATGACTCACGCGAGTATCTTACCGACCTCTTCAACGGCAAGTGGTTTGTACAGCTCACCCCTGTCAGCGGACTTACCCTTACTGGTACAATCGGTTACTCACTTGACAACACCCGTTTCCACCAGGTGCTCAACGGCATTTACGGCCAGTTCACCACACAGGGCGGTAACGCTACCCAGCAGCAGGACAGAACTTCCGGTTTCACAATGCAGGGTATAGCCAACTACAAGCACACCTTTAATGATGTTCACAACTTTGAGGTGATGCTCGGCTATGAAAGCTATGATTACAGAACAGAATATGTCAGCGCCAGCGGTATGGGACTTTACAATCCCTTCTCATGGGCTATCAACAATACTCTCTTCAATGACGGACGCCGCGGTTACGGATCTGCCAACCAGTACTCAACACGCGGTATATTCGGACAGATCAACTACAACTACGACTCACGCTACTTCCTCACCGGAATGTATCGTCGCGACGCTTCCTCACGCTTCGCACCCAAGCACCGCTGGGGCAACTTCTTCTCCGTATCGGCTGCATGGAATATCGCAAACGAGGCATTCATGGAAGGCACAAGCACCTGGCTCAATCAGTTGAAACTGCGCGGAAGCTTCGGTCAGCAGGGCAACGACAACGTAGGCAACTACTATGCTTATCTCGACCAGTACTCAATCGACGGCTCTACAAGCTGGAGCGACGGTTCACTCGCATATAAAGGCAATCCCGACCTGACTTGGGAGACTTCAAACTCTTTCAACATCGGTGTTGACTACACATTCCTCAACGGTATGTTTGCAGGTACTTTGGAATACTTCAACCGTCAGACATCCGATATGCTTTACAACCGTCCCGTTTCTCCCTCACTCGGTTACAGTTCAATACCTATGAACGTCGGCTCCATGCGCAACAACGGTATGGAACTCGAGCTTACCTACACCCCCATCAGAAAAGACAAACTCACATGGTCTATCAACTTCAACGGCACATGGATCAACAACAAGATTCTTAAACTCGCTCCCGAACTCAACGGCGAATGGATCAGCGGAAGCTATGTCTACAGAGAAGGTGAGTCGATGTATCAGATGTATCTCGTCAAATACGCAGGCGTTGACCCCGCAAACGGTAAGGCTCTTTACTGGGGATGGGATTACGACGCAAACGGTGAGAGAATCGAAGATTCATATCACGTGAAATCAAATTATGATACAAAAGACCGTCAGGGAACAGGCAACATCTTCCCGAAAGTCTATGGCGGCTTCGGCACCACACTCAACGCTTACGGCTTTGACTTAGGTATCGCATTCAGCTATCAGGCAGGAGGTAAGATTTATGACTCAGGTTATCAGTCATTCATGGGCTCGGGCTATTCAACCGACTATGGACACAACTGGCATAAGGACATCCTCAATGCATGGACACCCGAGAATCCTTACACAAATGTTCCGCGTCTTGATGCCTCTGACTCTTATTCATTCTCAAGGTATAGCACCACCAGAGGTCTCGTTTCGAGCAACTACCTGTCGCTTAACAATATCACTCTCGGCTATACCATCCCTGCAAACGCTACTCGCAAACTCGGACTTGATAATCTCCGTGTTTATGTAGCAGCTGACAATGTGGCTCTCTGGAGCGCACGCAAGGGCCTTGACCCCCGTCAGAGCTTCACCTCCGCTACTACATCGACCTACAGCGCCCTGCGTTGCATATCAGGTGGTTTGAAAGTTGATTTTTAATTACAAAATAAGACACAACAATGAAAACAATATATAAATACGCTCCCGCTCTGGCACTTGCGGCTTTCATGGGGTCTTGTAATGATCTCGACACAGAGCCCATGGGCGGAGTAATCACCGAGGATCAGAAGGAGCAGGTGGTTGCCAACGACCCCTCTATGGCTGAAGCCAGCGTCAACGCTCTTCCCGTAATGACAAAGCAGTATTGCGGAGTTTACGGCAATTCGAGTGTTCAAAGCGACTTCGGATGGCCTGCATCAATGCTGTTCATGGACTCAAGAACAGCCGATATGCCTTCGACTACTGACGGCTACAACTGGTTTGCCGACGGTCTTACCTACTCCGACAAGACAGCAACCAGCCGTTCCACAAATTTCATGTGGAGTACAAACTACAACATGATTTATTCAAGCAACGCAGTGCTCAAGACCATCGACCCGGAAACTGACAATCCTGCCCTGCAGTATTACCTGGCGCAGGCATTAGGTTTCCGCGCATGGGCATACTTCAACCTCGCGCAGTCCTATCAGTTTACATACGTAGGCAATCAGGACAAGCCTTGCGTGCCTATCATCACAGAGGAAAACAGCGACCAGGTTGCCGTTGACGGAGCTCCCCGCGCTACGGTAGGAGAGGTTTACGATATGATTGTAAGAGACCTCGATAAGACTATCAGTCTTCTTCAGGCAACAGGATACATTGCTCCCGCCGACCGCCTCGGCAAGCAGTTTATGACAGCGACAACCGCTGCAGGTCTCCGTGCACGTGTACACCTTGTTATGAACAAATGGAATGAGGCTGCTGCCGATGCCCAGTATGTAATCCAGAACAGCCGTTGCACACCCTACAGCATTGCTCAGGTTTCACGTCCCTCATTCTGGGATGCATCAGATAATTCATGGCTCTTTGCTATCGCTGTCGAGTCTGGCGAAGTGGGCAACCTGCACTGCTGGCCCGGTCACTTTGTGACTTTCTATACCGGCGGTTACGCACAGGTGGGTGTGTACAGATCCATCAACAAATCTCTTTTTGCAACTATTCCCGCTACAGACGTCCGCAAAGGATGGTGGTGTGACGAGAATGGTGAGAGTGCAAACCTTGATGCCGCTCACGCAAACATTATCTACAGCTATTTCGAATCTAAGAAACAGGCTGCTTACGTAAATGTGAAATTTGATACATACCAGAGCATGTTCAGTGGAATTTGCTATCTCAACGATATTCCTCTGATGCGTATCGAAGAGATGTATCTGACTCTTGCCGAGGCTCAGGCTATGGGCGGAGATACCGGCGGTGCCGTTTCAACACTTAACAGCTTTATCCAGACATACCGCGACCCGCAGTATTCTTGCATCGCAACATCCGCAACAGATATTCAGGACGAAATCTGGCGTCAGCGCCGTATCGAGTTCTGGGGCGAAGGTATCGCATATTTCGACCTGCAGCGTCTCAGAAAGCCTGTTGATCGTGTAGGCGGCGGTTTCGAGCCCTCTGTTTGCTTCAATATTCCTGCTGAGGATCCCCTGCGAATCTATCTGATTCCGCAGAGCGAAATGCAGACAAACCCTGCAATAGGTGCCAACAACCCCGAAGGAGCTATTCCCACTCCTATCGCAGAGTAATAATTTAAAATTCAGAACAACATGAAATTAGTTAAAATATTTTCAGCAGCGATTCTGGCAGTGTCGGCACTGTCATCCTGCTCTGACAGCGGATATTGGGATGAGGCACCGCTCGAACAGGGTCTCTCATTTCAGTGCAACACCTACAATGATCCCCTTTCTCCCGGAGCAGCCGAAATCGTAATTCCTCTGAGACGCACAGTGACCGCAGGAGCACAGACCGTCAATATTACCTTCACCCCGAATGCGAATTGCCCCTCTGACATCACTGTTCCGAGCCAGGTGACATTCGAAGACGGTAAAAACACTACCGAAGTCGTAATCAGCATCGCCAATGCAATGCCTCCGACAACATACGCAGGCAAGCTCTCATTTGAGGCTGATAAAAGCTATGCAGGCATTTCAACCGTTACCCTCAACTGCCCTGTGAACTACACATGGGTAAGCCTCGGCAAAGGCATCTTCATCGACCAGTGGGCTCTGGATGACAAGGAAACAGAGGTAGAGATAATGCAAGCTGAAGGCTTTCAGAGATGGCGTGTTATGCAACCTTACAACGAGGGCATGGCTGAAGATACTGGTGACTGGGGCGACTGGCGCACAGGAAAGTACCCTGCGTATATCGAGTTCTGGGAAACCACAATAAATGGTCAGACACTGTTGACTTGGAATGCGTTCAGCGTAGGTATTAATTATCAGGCTAAAGCCGATCAGCCTATAGGATGTTATCCTCCGAGCGCACTGCGCGAAACAATGGAAAACTGCCGTTGGTATGCACCCGGCTATGCTTGCCTGTCTCCGTACTATTATGTAAATGGTGTAGGAGGCTGGAATCTGTCAGAAAACTTTGGCGTGATTCAGATAATCTTCCCCTCCTATCTTGAGCAGGAATAAAAGTAAATTCACACTGATTTTACATACTTAATTATAAGTGCGGGCGACCCCCTCCGGGCCGCCCGCCTTGTTTTATGTGGCGGCTTGCAAACCAGCTATGGGTCTGCGGTTTTTAACCGCAGTGTGCAACCTTCGGCGGTTACAAACCGCCGCTCCATATTAGCCGACGCCATAAAAAAATCAAAATAATCCTCTTTTGTGGTGCGGCTCTATTAAATTATAATATCTTTGTAGCAATCAATCTATCAAAGCATTATTATGACAGATGTTGCCGATAATCCTTTTCTTGATACCACTGACGACATAGAGATGAGGTCGGGTGGAAATCTTCCACACTGGCATCAGAATGGCAAGATTCAATATGTGACATTCAGATTGGCAGATTCCTTGCCGCAAACAAAAATTCGAGAGCTTAATGAGTTGACCTCAAACTTTGAGCATTGCCACCCAAAGCCTTGGGATGAAGCTACTAAACTGGAGTATAGTAAACTACTCGGACCAGTTGAAGAACGATTGCTGCATAATGGATACGGTAGATGTGTCCTTAGAAACGAATGCTGTAGGAAAATTCTATCTGAAGCCATAAAAAAGTGTGATAGAATAAACTATAGAGTTATAGCTTATGTTATTATGCCCAATCATGTGCATTTGTTGATACAACTTTACGGTGACAATAAGCTCGAAAAAATAATGCATTCTATAAAACGACATTCAGCGAGAAAGATAAATGAGCTGCTCGGTTTTTCAGGTACATTGTGGTTGAAAGAGTCATTTGACAGATTAGGTCGAAGTGATGATCACTTGAAACATTGTATTTCTTATATTAAGAGCAATCCGCGAGGTTTTCCTCCTGAGGAGTATGAATTGTATCTCGGAGGATGATAAACATGCTATGGGTCTGCGGTTTTTAACCGCAGCCAGTTACCTTCGGCGGTTACAAACCAATTATGGGTCTGCGGTTTTTAACCGCAGTGTGCAACCTTCGGCGGTTGCAAACCAGCTATGGGTCTGCGGTTTTTAACCGCAGTGTGCTACATACGGCGGTTACAAACCGCCGCTCCATATTTAACCGCAGTGTGCAACCTTCGGCGGTTGCAAACCAGCTATGGGTCTGCGGTTTTTAACCGCAGCCAGTTA
>JAIDJW010000089.1:14001-34583 GCA_029052015.1 Paramuribaculum sp.
CCTTCGGCGGTTACAAACCGCCGCTCCATGTTTAACCGCAGCCAGTTACCTTCGGCGGTTACAAACCGCCGCTCCATGTTTAACCGCAGCCAGTTACCTTCGGCGGTTACAAACCGCCGCTCCATATTAGCCAAATCTTCTAAACATTTAAACCAAATAAACTCAATTTCATAAATAATTGTTAACTTTACGCGCATATAACCTACAAACTCCACAGAGTATGAAAAAACTGCTACTTTATGCCTTCTTAGTGCTGACTGCCGGAGGGGTCTCCGCACAGTCAAAACTCAGCCCCTCGGCGCTGATGATGATCGAGGAGGCGCGCATCGCAAGCCGTGATGGCGCCGATGTCCGCGTCAACGCTATTGTCAAGCTCGCTCCGGGTGCCGATGCCGCATCTTTAGAGAGCGCCGATGTCAGAGTGCTCAGTCAGCGCGGGCGTCTTGCCATAGTGTCGATGCCTATCAGCAAGGCTAAGGGCATCGCAGCTCTTCCCGCTGTCAGCCGAATGGCTTTCGGCGCCAAGGCACAGCCGCTCATGAACGAAGCGCGTCCGGCGTCAAGAGTCACCCAGATTCAGCTTGGCACAAACAACGGTCTTACCAATAACTACAGCGGCACCAATACTCTTCTCGGCATGATGGACCAGGGTCTTGACCCCAACCATATCAATTTTTATAACAAGGACCTTACCGCCAACCGTATTACCTACGTAGCCACCATCAGCGGCACTGACGCTACAGTCAAGGAGTATCAGACGGCTGAGGAAATCAAGGGCTTTACTACCGACAACACCCGCAGCAGCCATGCAACCCACGTTGCCGGCATTATGGGCGGTTCATACACCAAGCCCGGAGAGGTAGCCAATGCGGTAGGCAATATCGTGAAGATTTCACAATCAATATCAAACCCTTACTTCGGCGTGGCTCCCGAAGCAGAGCTTAATCTCTGCGTAGGCGATTTGTACGAGGAGAATATCTGCCTGGGCGCAGAGCTGTTTGCGAAGCGGGCAGAGGCATCCGGCAAGCCGGCGGTTTTCAACCTTTCCGGGGGCAGCACAGTTGGTCCGCATGACGGCACCGACCTCGCCTGCCAGTACCTCGCCGAGGTGGGCAAGGAAGTTATTATGTGCGTTGCCGCCGGCAATGACGGCGAAGAGGCGGTGTCAATCACCAAGACTTTCGACGCTTCCTCGCTGAGCGTGAGCACCATTCCAGCCAAGGGAGACGGAGGCTACAAAGGTCTGGTGGATGTGTGGGGTGCCGACAGCAGGCCGGTGACCGTGGCTTTCGCCCTCGTCAACTCCAAGACCGGGAGCGTGAGCTGGAGCGCCGACATTCCGGAGACCGGCGCTGACAAGACTTTCCTTATCGCCAACTCAAATGTCAGGGACGTGAGCGCCAGCAGCAGCTATTTTGACAACACTTTCACCGCCGCGTCATACGTCATCGCCGCAGCAACCCTCGACAAGGAAAACAACCGCTACAACGTGAGCGTAAACATTAGCCTGACTCCCGAGGGCAGCAGCGTTCTTATCCCCGCATTCATATTCAAAGGCACAGCCGGACAGAAAATCAACGCCTACGCTTTCGGCACAACATTTACCGACGGCGGACTCGCCAACTACACGGCGGGCACTGCCGACCAGAGCATCAACAACTATGCCTGCGCCGACAATGTGCTCGCTGTAGGCTCATACACCAGCCGCGTCTATTTCCCCACTCTCGCGGGCAATGACGACGGCAAGCCGGCTCTTTATGGATACGGGCTCACACCGGAGTATATCGGTCAGGTGAGTTCCTTCACCTCTTACGGCTCGCTCCCCTCGGGCAAGACTCTGCCCGAATTCTGCGCCCCGGGTCAGGTGATAATCAGCAGCTACAGCAAATATGCCCTTGAAGCGAAAGCTAACAAAATAACCGAGGCTGTTATGAGCGCCAACGCTCCAAACACTACGGTGAATGTCAGGACCGGCAGCCGTAACAACTACTGGGGCTATATGCAGGGCACATCCATGGCTGCACCATACGTTGCCGGCACAGTGGCCCTGCTCCTTGAGGCCGACCCGACCCTGAAAGTCGACAAGGTGCGCGAGCTTATAACCAATACAGCCAATCTGCCCTGGAAACGATCTGTCGGAGTGCGCGAGCAGTGGGGAGCCGGCAAGCTCAACGCCGAGGACGCCATGCGCAATCTGCTCGGAATGCCCAGCGCAATAGGCGATATTACCGCCGACACCGACCGCCGCTGCGCAGTCAATGTGCTGCCGGGAAGCGTTGAAGCGATTGTTGCCGGCGAGACAGGCGTCAAGGCTTCGCTCTACAGCATTGCAGGAATGTTTGCAGGCAAAGCCGAGGGCGCCGGCGACAGCGCCACACTCACCACCGCCGGCCTGCCCCGCGGAGTGTATGTGCTCAACGTAGAGACCACCTCCGGCGTGCGTGTGAGCCGCCGCATACTTATTGACTGAACCATAGCCTGAACATAACGGAGCGCGTGATGGAATTTAGATTTCATTACGCGCTTTGGTAATATTTTAACGCCGCCGTTGTCAAAAAAACTTGTAACTTTGCCGTCGCTCCGCAACGGAGCATAAACCTCAAATAAATTTGAAAAAACTATGGCAAACTGGTTTGAATGTAAGATACGCTATGACAAAATGATGGAAAACGGAGTGGTGAAGAAAGTCAACGAGCCCTATCTCGTCGACGCCCTCTCATTTACCGAGGCCGAGGCCCGCATCACCGAGGAGCAGACACCCTTTATCTCCGGCGAATTCAGCGTCAGCGCCGTGAAGCGTACAAAAATATCCGAAATCTTCTGGGACGACACCGCCGACAAATGGTGGCTCGTAAAAGTGGCATTCATCACCATCGACGAGAAAACCGCCGCTGAAAAGAAGACCTCCACACTTATCCTCACCGCCGCAAACGACCTCAAGGGAGCGTATGACAACTTTATGGAGGGAATGAAAGGCACGATGGCCGACTTTGAGATACAGTCGATCGTCGAGACACCAATTATGGACGTGTACAAAGCCAAACTTGGCGGCAACAGCGCCGAGTAAGCCTGCGAGCCATGAGCGTCACGCAAAATATCACCGAGCTGTCACGCCGCCTTCCGGGTGGCGTGCGGCTTGTTGCGGTGTCGAAGTTTCACCCCGTCGAAGCCGTTGCCGAGGCTTATGCCGCCGGGCAGAGAGTATTCGGCGAGAGCCGCGCCCAGGAGCTCTCCGTCAAGGCGCCCGCTCTTCCTGAAGATATCGAATGGCACTTCATCGGCCATCTGCAGACAAACAAGGTGCGCGCCGTTGTGCCCCATGTGTCCGTCATACAGAGCATCGACTCCGAGCGCCTGCTTCGCGCCGTCGACTCCGAGGCGCTCCGCATAGGGCGCAGGGTAGATGTGCTGCTTCAGGTCCATGTCGCCGCCGAGGAAACCAAATTCGGCTTCACCCCCGAAGAACTTTACGCCATAGCCCCTGAAGCCGCAGCGCTGCAAGGGGTGAGGGTGACAGGAGTGATGGGCATGGCCTCCAACACCGACGACACAGCCAGGATAGCCGCCGACTTCCGCGCCATCCGCGCCTGCTTCGACCGCCTCGCCGCCGGAGCATTCGCCGGACAAAGTGCATTCGCCACAGTGAGCATGGGCATGAGCCATGACTGGCAGCTCGCGGTGGAATGTGGCAGCAATATGGTGCGTATCGGCAGCGACATTTTCGGCGAAAGGCAATATTTTTGAGCCTTTTGCGGCAGTTTACTGAAAAAATAACTACCTTTACGGCGCAAACAGCCTGCGCTGTGCGGCATTTTGCATTGTTTACCTTAGCCAATCATTAAAAAATCAATACCAAGATTATGAGCAACCAATCTAAACAATGGGGCGCAATCATAGTGATGATAGCCCTATTTGCAATGATTGCCTTCGTGACCAACCTTTGTTCGCCGATGGCAGTTATCGTGAAAAACCAGTTCGGAGCGTCAAACCTCCAGTCGCAGATCGGCAACTACGGCAACTTTATCGCCTACCTCATCATGGGTATTCCCGCCGGTATGCTTCTTAAGAAAGTAGGATACAAGCGCACAGCGCTCATCGCCCTCCTTGTCGGCATCGTGGCTGTAACCATCCAGTACATGAGCGGCTGGGAAAGCATGGCAGACTTCGCATTCTGGGTATATCTCATCGGCGCCTTCATCGGCGGTCTCTGCATGTGCATGCTCAACACTGTTGTCAACCCCATGCTCAACATCCTCGGCGGCGGCGGCAACAAAGGCAACCAGCTTATCCAGATCGGCGGCGTGTTCAACAGCGCTGCGGCAGTAGCCGTTTACATCATCATGGGCGCCCTCATCGGCGAGGCTACCAAAGCCAAAGTCGAGGATGCCGCTCCCGCGCTCTTCATCGCCCTCGGCATATTCGTTGTAGCGTTCATCGTCATCCTCTTTACCAAGATTGACGAGCCCGAGCGCGCCGACCTTAAGAAAATCGAGGAAAAAGAGCACGCAAAAGCAGCTCCCAAAGGCGAAAAAGACAAATACAGCGCATTCTCCTTCCGTCACTTCAAACTCGGCATTCTCGCCATCTTCCTTTACATGGGCATCGAGGTCGGCGTTCCGACCTACATCCTCCAGTACCTCACCGCCGCTAAGGACGCAGCTACCCCCGGACTCGGCATGGACGCCGGCATAGTGGGACTTATCGTGGCAGTGTACTGGCTGATGATGCTCGTAGGACGTTTTGTCGGCGGCATGATCGGCGGCAAGGTCTCCAGCCGTCAGATGATAACCGTGGTTTCTATCGCAAGCATGGCGCTGATACTCTTCGGCATGTTCGCTCCCGAAAGCACAACAGTCAATATCCCCGGCATCGACTGGGCTAATCTCGAGGTAATCTGGGCAGAAGTGCCGGTGGGCATCTTCGCCTTTATCCTCGTTGGTCTCTGCACCTCAGTGATGTGGGGCGGTATCTTCAACATGGCAGTCGAAGGTCTCGGCAAATACACCGCCATAGCTTCCGGCGCGTTCATGACCATGGTGTTTGGCTGCGCGGTGATGGTTGCTATCCAGGCATGGGTTGCCGACATCACCACCAGCTACATGATAAGCTACTTCGTGCCCCTGGCTTGTGCGGCATACATCCTCTTCTACGCACTCATCGGCTCGAAGAATGTCAACAAGGACATTCCTGTTGAGGGAGTATAAAATCAGGACATACTTTATACAAGGCGGTCGTGCCCGATAGGGGTGCGGCCGCCGCTTTTTTTTGAGACAGAGCCCCGGCAGGGGTGGTGATATTTGCATACCTTAACGCTTTTGACTACCTTTGCGCTGTGAAATCCTCACACCTTATACGATAATGGACAAAAAAATAATGGACTCGGCTGCAGACAACATTCGTGTGCTGGTGGCCGCAATGGTTGAAAAAGCGAAATCGGGGCATCCCGGCGGGGCTATGGGAGCCGCCGACTTTGCTAATGTGCTTTACTCTAAGTTTCTCGTCACCGATCCGGATGACCCGACCTGGATTGCACGCGACCGATTCTTCCTTGACCCCGGTCACATGTCGCCAATGCTCTATAGCGTGCTCGCCCTCAGCGGCTACTACACCATCGAGGAGCTGCAGCAGTTCCGCCAGTGGGGCAGTATAACCCCCGGTCACCCCGAGCTTGACCCGGCTCACGGCGTGGAGAATACCTCCGGTCCTCTCGGTCAGGGTCACACAATGGCTGTCGGCGCCGCAATCGCCGAGCGTTTTCTCGCAGCCCGCTTCGGTGAGTGGATTTCACACAAAACCTACGCATTTATTTCTGACGGAGGCATTCAGGAGGAGATTAGCCAGGGAGCAGGACGCATAGCCGGTTTCCTCGGGCTGAGCAACCTCATAATGTTCTTCGACAGCAACAAAGTGCAGCTTTCCACCGATGTCGACGCCGTCGACACCGAGGACTACGCTGCAAAATATCGTGCGTGGCACTGGCACGTCATCGAAATTGACGGCTGCGATCCCGAGCAGATTGCCGACGCGCTGCGCAAGGCTCACGAGGAGAAGCACAAACCGGTGCTCATCATCGGCAACACTGTTATGGGCAAGGGCTGTGTAGACCCAGAAGGAGGAAACTTCGAGGGCAAGTGCAGCACCCACGGCCAGCCTCTGAGCAAGAGCGGCGCGGATGTTGCAAAAACCATCGCAAACCTTGGCGGCGACCCCGAGAATCCCTGGGTAATCCGTCCGGAAGTAGCCAAACTCTACGCCGACCGCCGCGAAGAGCTCCGCGCTATTGTTGCCCGTCGCCGCGAGGCAGAGCGCAAATGGGCTGAGGAAAATCCCGACAAGGCGCTCACTCTCAAAAACTATATCGCCGGTGTGCTTCCTCACATCGACTACCGCGCGATTGTCCACAAGGCTGACATCGCCACCCGCACAGCTTCGGCAAATGTGCTCAGCGTGCTCGGCGAGAAAATCGGCAACATGATTGTGAGCAGCGCCGACCTCGCCAACTCTGACAAGACCGACGCCTTCCTCAAGAAAACAGGTGCGCTTGTCAAGGGCGATTTTACCGGAGCGTTCCTTCACGCCGGAGTTGCCGAGCTGACAATGGCGTCGATAATGAACGGTATTGTGCTCCACGGAGCGATGATGGCCGCCTGCGGCACATTCTTCGTGTTCTCCGACTATATGAAGCCCGCTGTGCGTATGGCCGCGCTGATGAGGCTTCCGGTAAAATATGTGTGGACCCACGACGCATTCCGCGTAGGTGAGGACGGTCCCACCCACGAGCCTGTAGAGCAGGAGGCACAGATTCGTCTTCTCGAGCAGGTGCGCAACTTCGACGGCGAGCGCTCTGTGCTTGTGCTCCGTCCCGCCGACAGCGCCGAAACGACTATCGCCTGGGAGATGGCTATGGAAAACAAGACCACTCCCACCGCGCTTATCCTCACCCGTCAGGATGTGCGCGACCTGCCGTGCGCGCAAGGCAACCGCTATGATGCAGCCGAAGGCACTCGCCGCGGAGGCTATGTGGTGATGGACGCTCCCGGTGCGTGCGTAACTCTTGTTGGCAACGGTTCCGAAGTATCGTTGCTGTGCGATGTAGCCGTGCTTCTCGGCGCCGAGGGTATTCCCGCGCGCGTTGTGTCAGTGCCGTCTATCGGACTCTTCCTCGATCAGGATGCCGCATATCGCGACAGCGTAATTCCCGCCGGAGTGCCCGTGTTCGGTCTCACCGCCGGTCTCTCTTCCACATTCGCAGAAATCGTTGGCGGCCGCGGCATAACCGTCGGTCTCGACCGCTTCGGTGCCAGCGCCCCCTTCAAGGTGCTTGACGAGAAATTCGGCTTCACCCCCGCCGCAGTACTTGACAGGGTGAAAGCTTTTCTTGGAAAATGATATATATATTATTGCGGCTGTTTTAAAAAATTATTTAAAATAGCTGCACTGATTTAAAAATATTGTGTAACTTTGTTGCTCAATTATTAAAAACGTTTTAACTGTTAATATTTTTGCTATGTTTAAAAGGACTATCCTTGGCCTGGCATGCGCAATGTTCCTCGGAACCAGCGCTTTCGCCCAGGAAACTCAGGCAGTGACCGTTGATCCCGCGCAGGGCTACCTTTTCAACCGCTTTGCCGACAACTGGTTTATCACCGGTGAAGGTGGTGTAAGCCTTCTTATGAGCAAATTCGATCAGCACCGCAAGCTTTCAGATCGCTTTGCACCCGCTGCTTCAATTTATGTAGGTAAATGGTTCTCACCCATCATCGGTCTCCGTATCGGTGCCAACTATATGGGCGAAAAGAGCCTCAGCCAGGTTAACCAGTGGACCAACGGCGGTCAGCGCGTTAACGGCTACTACAAGCAGTACTTCAACGAGTTCGGTGCTGTAGGTGATGTGATGATCAACCTTACCAACTGGTGGTGTGGCTATCGTCCCGGTCGTATCTACAACTCATCCGTTTACTTTGGTGGCGGCGCATACTGGACAGTTGCCCGCAACGACGCCAAAGGCGGTGACTGGGAAAATGCTCACAACTTCAACACTTCACTCCGCGCAGGCTGGATCAACGCATTCAATGTAAGCAACAGCGTTCAGCTCTTCCTCGACATCCGCTACAGCACACTCGACGCTCCCCGCGACCGCGTGCAGTTCGAGAAGAAAACCTGCGGCGACCTTCAGGCATACGTAGGTGTTACCTACAACTTCAACAAGCGCACATGGAACGCACCCGTTGTTCCTGTTTGCCCCGAAGTGCCTGACTGCAGCGCTATCGAAGCACGTCTCCAGGCTGCTAACGCACGCATCGCCGACCTTGAGCGTCAGCTCCAGGACTGCCTCAACCGCCCTGTAGAGAAAGCAGCTTGCCCCAAGATGCCTCTCGCAACAATCTACTACCCCATCAACAAGTCAAGCCTCTCAACCCGCGAAGTAAATGTTCTCCGCGCTGTGGCTTCTGTGATGAAAGAGAGCGGCAAGAACTACACTCTTACCGGCTGGGCTGACAACTACACCGGCACTGAGAGCTATAACGATCGTCTCCGTCACGCCCGTGTAAACGGCGTACAGCGTCAGCTCGTTCGTTTCGGTGTTGCTGAATCACAGCTCAACGCAACCGTTAACAACGGCAACCTCACCGACCTCGGCGAAAAGGCTGTTCAGCTCGACCGCGCCGTGACAATCGAAGAGGCTGAGTAAAAATCAGACAACCATCAACTCTTAGGCTCGGCTGCCCTTACCGGCAGCCGAGCTTTTTTTTGTGCTTATGCGCTTGCGGATATGCTTCTCGCGACCCCACGGGGGCCTTTTGAGAAGGTATGCGTGTGGTCGCGTAGTCTCGCTGGCGCTCCACTATCCGCTATTATCCCTAGCTAATTCGCTGACGCTCATAAAGCTGGGGTTAGCAATGTAACAGCGTCTTCGACGCTGGCCAATATGCGTGTAAGAACTATGTCGGTAGGCATCGCAGATGCCGCGATTTCAGTAGCCCCGGCTTTACGAGCGGCAGCGAGTTAGCTGGGGTAGGTGATGACAGAGGTAAACGAAATCTCCAACCCGGGATGGGTTGCACTTTGGTATGTGCATCCCCGCCGGGGCTGAAGAGGTGTGAGACGCCTCTACCACGGGCGACAAGCGCCCGCGGTTAACAAGATGCCAAGTCTCCGGCTTGTAATCCATGATGTGGCGCCATGCGGCTCTGACGCTATGATTATCGTGGCTACAAGGGAGATACGGCGGTTGGAAACCGCCGCCCCATATTTGCACGTTGCGAGCATTGTAGAAAGGAACCGCTGCGCTGTAAAGTTATTCCAGGGAGGTGGAGTCGATGGCGGAGAGGCGGGCAGAGAGTTCATCGGCGCGGTCGGCGCGGATGGTGAGTGTGATGGAGCAGGTGTTGTCAAACTGCTGCTCGAGTATTTTTGCCTCGCTCGATTTGAGTGTGCGCATCACCTCGTTCATGGCGATGTAGGCGAAGGTGACTGTTATCTGCGCCTGCTCGTGCATGACTACTGTTTCGGCTGCTTCTATGGCGAGCCTCGCGGCTTCGCGGTAGGCTGCGATGAGACCTGAAGTGCCGAGTTTTATGCCGCCGAAGTAGCGCACTACTGCTATGGCGATGTTTGTCAGCCCGGCGGAGCGTATCTGGCCGAGTATGGGTTTGCCGGCGGTGCCGCTCGGCTCGCCGTTGTCGTTGCTCTGGAAGTCGGTGCAGGCTGCGCCGAGCATGTATGCCCAGCAGACGTGGCGGGCGTCGTGGTACTCGTTGGCGATGCGGCTGATAAAAGCTTTTGCCTCCTCGGCAGTAGACACCGGAGAGGCAAAAGATATGAATTTGCTCATTTTTTCGCGGAAAACAGCCTGACTCGGCGACGCGATGGTGAGATATTCGCTTGTTGTCACAGTATAAGCATTGCGTCGCCGTAGGCTCCGAAGCGATATTTTTCCTTGATAGCCTCCTCGTAGGCTTCCATCACGAAGTCATAGCCGCCGAAAGCTGTAGCCATCATGAGCATGATTGAGTAGGGGAGGTGGAAGTTGGTTACGAGAGCGTCGGTGACGGTGAAATCGTAGGGTGGGAAGATGAACTTGTTGGTCCAGCCGGTGTAGGTCTTCATGTGTCCGCCCATGCTCACTGCGCTGGCTATGCCGCGGAGCACCGAGGTGCCGACGGCGCACACTCTGTGGTTTTCGTCCTTCACGCCGTTGACGAGGTCGACGAGTGCCTGTGTGACTTCCATCTGCTCGGAGTCCATGCGGTGCTTGGTGAGGTCCTCGACATCAATCTCGCGGAAGTTGCCGAGCCCGCTGTGCACAGTCAGAAATGCCTGGTGGATGCCTTTGATTTCCATGCGCTTGAGCAGCTCACGGCTGAAGTGGAGCCCGGCCGCGGGGGCAACAACGGCTCCCTCGCGCTCTGCAAATATTGTCTGGTAGCGTTCGGCGTCGGCGGTGTCCGGCTCGCGCTTGATGTAGTCGGGCAGAGGTGTCTGGCCGAGGCTGAAAAGGGCTTTCTTGAATTCGTCGTGGTCGCCGTCGTAGAGGAAGCGCAGGGTGCGTCCGCGTGAGGTGGTGTTGTCGATTACCTCGGCAACCATCGATTCGTCTTCACCGAAATAGAGCTTGTTGCCGATGCGGATTTTGCGTGCTGGCTCAACGAGTACGTCCCACAGCTTGTTTTCCGCATTCAGTTCGCGGAGAAGAAACACCTCGATGCGGGCTCCGGTCTTCTCTTTGTTGCCAAACAGGCGTGCAGGGAAGACCTTGGTGTCGTTGAATACAAAAATATCACCGTCAACGAAATAGTTGATGATATCCTTGAACACTCGGTGCTCTATCTCGCCCGAAGCGCGGTGAAGCACCATCATGCGCGACTCATCGCGCTGGTCCACCGGATGCTGTGCTATCAGCTCCTCCGGGAGTTTGAATTTAAACTGCGAAAGTTTCATCTCTATCTTTAATTTCGTGATTTTGCTTTTTTACGGGAATCTCGTAATCGTCCGGAAAAGTTATTTCCGCCTGACGGATGCGCTCTATGGCTGCGTCGACGCTCAGGCAATCCTCGACGCGGACCTCGCCGGCGCGCGTGCGCCTCAGTGCGGTGAGGTGTCCGCCGCTGCCGAGAGCGGCGCCGATGTCGCGGGCGAGGGCGCGTATGTATGTGCCTTTGCTGCACACAATGCGCAGCTTTATCTCTTCCGGGCGGAATTCAAGGAGCTCTATCTCGTCTATGACGAGCACTTTGGGCTTTAGCTCCACTTCCTTGCCCTTGCGGGCGATATGATAAGCTCTTTTGCCGTCGACCTTGCAGGCTGAGAATGCGGGTGGCACCTGCTCTATGCGGCCTGTGAATGAGGGGAGGACAGCTTCGACCGCCTCGCGGGTAATATGGTCGGTGGGGTAGGTGGCGTCTATCTCTGTCTCGAGGTCAAAGGAGGGCGTGGTGGCACCGAGGGCTATTGTCGCAACATATTCCTTGACTGATGCCTGAAGGCTCTCTATGAGTCGGGTGGAGCGTCCGGTGACAATCACCATCACTCCGCTTGCAAGCGGGTCGAGGGTGCCGGCGTGGCCCACCTTTATCTTCTTGATGTGCAGCCGGTGCAGGATGGCTCCGCGCAGGCGCTTCACCACGTCAAACGAGGTCCAGCCCAACGGCTTGTCGATATAAAGTGTTTCTCCGGTAATGAAATCCATATCTGGCGCTTTTATTTCCACAGCAGGCAGACAACGCCCATTGCAACGCAGTAGACGGCAAACCACACGAGCTTGCCCTTCTTTACTATGTCAAGCATCCATTTGCACGCCAGGCATCCGACGATAAACGAGGCCATGAAGCCGATAGTGAGCGGAACAGCTCCTACCGAACCGGCTGTGGCGCTTTCGCCGCTGGCAATATCCTTCAGGCCGAGCAATGCCTCGCCGAGAATGGGGATTATCACCATGAAGAAGGAGAAACGCGCTACCGCTGCCCGCTTGGCTCCCATTGATATGCCGGTGGCTATGGTTGTGCCCGAGCGGCTGAGGCCGGGGAGCACTGCGACAGCCTGCGCAAGTCCCATCACTATGGCGTCAGTCCAGGTGATGTCATGAGGTGTATCGGTCAGTGTGGCGGGTGTTTCGATTTCGCGGCGGGTGCGGAAAAAGTAGGCGAATGTGAGCAGGGCAGCGGTTATGATTAGGCAGATGCCGACCACTGTGAGCCCGCTGCCGAAGAAACTCTCTACAATGTCCTTGAAGCACAGTCCCACTATGGCTACCGGTATGCACGACACGAGTATCTTGCACACGTATGTGAAATTGGAGTCGAACCGGAGGGTGAAAAATGACACACACAGCGGCATGAACTCACGCCAGAGCACAACAATGGTGCTCAGCACCGTAGCCACATGGAGCGCCACGTCAAATTCCAGCGCCTCGGCGCCGCTGAGGTCTATGCCGAGTATCTCGCGGAAAATCTCGAGGTGGCCGCTCGAACTTATGGGCAGGTACTCTGCGAGTCCCTGCACGATTCCCATTATAAGCGCGTCAATCCAGTCCATTTCTCTTCTTGCGGTCGTTCCACATTATGGCGACACCCATGAACACGAAGCCTAAAAAGGCGATTGTCGGACCGACAACTATGCGGCGGGTGCTGAAAATGTCGGGGTTGAATTCCTCGGCGGTGGCGGGAGCGCCGGTCATGAGCAGAAATCCTGCCACAATCATCACGGCGGCAATGCCCATGAGTATGAAATTGATTCGCTTGAGGGGCAGCTGCGACTGCGGCTCGCGTATTATGCGGTCGTTGATGTCGGCTGCCGGTTTTGGTGCGGGTTTCATATAATCGTAATAAATTTGGTTCAGAACATATCGTCATAGCCGAGCCGCAGATAGCGGTTGGCGGCGAAGAATGCGGCGAGGGTGCAGATGATGATGCCGGCGGCAAAAAGTCCGGCAAAAATCCATGCCGCCTCGCTCCAGCTGATAAACTGTGTGATTTCGGTCCGCGCAGTGCCGGCATAGAAAAGCGCGCCGCAAAGAATCGCCGTTGCGATAAAAGCCGCAACAATGCCGTTGAGCATATTGGAGACAATGAACGGCCGGCGGATGAATGACGCCGTGGCGCCGACGAGCTTCATGGTGTGGATAGAGAAGCGGCGGGCATACACTGTCAGGCGCACTGTGTTGTTGATAAGCACGAAAGAAATCATGAGCAGAGCCGTTGCCACGCAAAGGAGCACTATGCCGAGCGAGCGGATGGTGGCGTTTATGGAGCTCACCATATCCGCCTGCATCTTTATGTCGCTTATGCAGCTCACCGGGCGCAGGGCCTTGACAATGCGCGAC
This sequence comes from Paramuribaculum sp., assembly GCA_029052015.1. Classification (GTDB taxonomy): domain Bacteria; phylum Bacteroidota; class Bacteroidia; order Bacteroidales; family Muribaculaceae; genus Paramuribaculum. The sequence continues at coordinate 27,323 of JAIDJW010000089.1, forward strand.
AAAGAATCAGCCGAGGCGTATTCGCTCTTTACCGCGACTTCAAATTCGGGCAAAAACGGATTGATGCCGAGCAGGGCGTTGACGCTGTCGGCGCCCGCGTCCATGCTCTCGTTCCATTTTCTGAGCACATCGTCGGCCGACGAATAATTCACCGCGGCTGTGTAGGGCGCTGCTTCAAGAGTCTTTTTGAGCGCTTGCGTAGCGGCGGCGTCAGCATCCTCGGTCATTATCACTACAAATCCTATGCGTGAGCGGATATCGTCTGCGGCATTTTTTGCCGCCACACCCAGCAGCGCCATGACGCCGAGTATAAGAAGCACCAGCGCAACGCTCACTGTAGCAGTGAGCTGCGAGCTGAGCAAGGGTATTGAATGTCTGTTGTTCTTTCTCATGCAAGCCGCAAAGTTACAACATAAAACCCCGTTTGTCAAGAGGTTTAACACCATTTAGCCGAAAAAACAACGCAATATTCTTTTCGGATGCATTGTGAAAGCGTGCCGGTAGAGTCAAGAGCGGCAGTCTCGGGATTTTTTCGTAACTTTGCCTATTCCATAGCATTTTCACAATAATGGCAGACGAAAACGAAGAGATACGGCAGACTGAAGTAACAGAAGAGGAGGATGTGAGCATTAAGAGCCCTGCGGCTGAGGACCTGGCACAATACGGCGATGAGGCGATTCGCACTCTGAAATATCCGGAGCACATCCGCAGGCGTCCGGGCATGTACATCGGCAAGCTCGGCGACGGCACAACGTCCGACGACGGCATTTATGTGCTGCTCAAGGAGGTTGTCGACAACAGTATCGACGAATATATGGCAGGTTTCGGCAAAAAAATCACTGTTGAGGTGACCGAGACCACCGTGACCGTGCGCGACTTCGGGCGAGGCATTCCGCTCAAAAGCGTTGTGGATGCATCATCGAAGATGAACACCGGCGGCAAATTCGACACAAAGGTGTTCAAGCGCTCCGTAGGTCTCAATGGCGTGGGCATCAAGGCTGTCAACGCCCTCTCAAGCGACTTCTTCATCCAGAGCGTGCGCGACGGCATGATGAAGCGCGTGCAGTACTGCCGCGGCGAAATCGTCATGGAAACCGAAATTGTGCCCACCGACGAGCCGGGCGGCACTATGGTGCGGTTCACCCCCGACAATTCTATCTTCCGCGATTTCCTTTTCCGCGAGGAGTTTGTGTTGCCTCTTATCAGAAACTACACCTTTCTCAATACCGGACTCGTGATAGTCTTCAACGGCAAGCGCTTCATAAGCCGTAACGGATTGCTTGACCTGCTCGCCGAAAACATGACCAACGAACCGCTCTATCCGCCCATCCACCTCAAGGGCGACGACATAGAGATTGCCCTTACCCACGCCAATCAGTACGGCGAGGAGTACTATTCGTTTGTCAACAGCCAGTTCACCACTCAGGGAGGTACCCACCTGAGCGCTTTCAAGGAGGCGGTGTCGCGCACCATCAAGGAATATCTCGGCAAGAGCAATATCGAGTATAGCGACGTGCGCAGCGGCATGGTGGCGGCGGTGTCGGTCAAGGTTGAAGAGCCGGTGTTTGAGTCTCAGACCAAAACCAAGCTCGGCTCGCGTGACATGAGCACCGACGGCCCCACTATCGCCAAATATGTAGGCGATTTTATTAAGAAGGAGCTCGACGACTATCTGCACAAAAATCTCACCATTGCCGAAGAGATAAAGCACAAGGTCGAAATCAATGAGAAGGAGCGCAGGGCTATGGCGGGTCTTACCAAGAAGGTGCGCGAGCAAAACAAAAAGATAAGCCTCAACAACCGCAAGCTGCTTGACTGCCGAGTGCATCTCACCGACGCCAAAGGCGACCCCGAGAAAAAACTTGCCTCATCGATATTCATCACCGAGGGTGACTCCGCAGCCGGATCAATAACCAAAATCCGCGATGTCGCTACCCAGGCGGTGTTCTCGCTCCGAGGCAAGCCGAAAAACACCTACGCCAAGACCAAGAAGATGGTCTATGAAAACGAGGAGTTCAACCTGCTGCAGGCGGCGCTCAATATCGAGGAGAGCATCGACAATCTGCGCTATAATAAAGTGATTATAGCCACCGATGCCGATGTCGACGGCATGCACATCCGCATGCTACTGCTCACATTCTTCCTCCAGTTCTTCCCCGATCTTGTCAAGAAAGGCCATGTGTATATCCTGCAGACACCCTTGTTTCGTGTGCGCAACAAGAAAAATACCCGTCGCGGAGCCGCCAAGAAAAAAGGCAAGGAGAACGAGGAGGATGTTTACTACTGCTACTCCGACGCCGAGCGCATAGCGGCAATGCAGAAGCTGGGCACAAACGCCGAGATAACACGATTCAAGGGTCTCGGTGAGATTTCGCCCGAAGAATTCCGCGGATTCATCGGCCCAGACATACGTCTCGACCGCGTGGCGCTCCACAAAGAGGACGGTGTGAGCGAGCTCCTGCGCTTCTATATGGGCAAAAATACTATCGAGCGACAGAACTTCATTATAGACAATCTTGTTGTTGAAGATGATTCCCAAATCTCCTGAAGCCGTGACAACCGCAATTTTTCCCGGAAGTTTCGACCCCTTTACTCTCGGCCATCTCGATATTGTCGAGCGCGCCCTGCGCATATTCGGCAGAGTGGTGATTGCCGTCGGCATAAATTCGGCCAAGCAGAGTGACGCATCGGTAGCGCAGAGGATAGACGATATAAGGAAAGCGGTCGCCCCCCTGCCCGGAGCCGAAGTCATGTCATATTCGGGGCTGACGGTCGATGCCGCCAGAGAATGCGGTGCTGTCGCTATTGTCAGAGGCATACGCAGCGTGGCGGATTTTGAGTACGAGCGCAATCTCGCCGACCTCAACCGCCGCATAGCAGGCATAGACACCGTGATGCTCGCCGCCGACCCCTCGCTCGCCGCTGTAAGCTCCTCGGCGGTAAGGGAGCTGAAACGCTACGGCTATGATGTGTCCGAATTCCTGCCCTGATACTCATAACCGAAGCTATTTTCATACGCACATTACACACACACATACACACACGATGATAAAAAAGACATTTGTTGCGCTGATATGCGCTGTCTGCGCCCTCGGCGCTATCGCACAGAAAAACGATAAAGGCACCAGGGTGGAATTTCCGCCGGCGCGCAAACTCGCTTTCGTACAGCAGATAATCGAGCAGTACTATGTCGACAGCGTCAATGCCGACAAGGTGGCAAACGAGGCTATCGTTGCCATGCTCAAGACCCTCGACCCGCACTCTACATACACCGACGCCGACGCCACACGCGCTCTCACCGAGCCCCTTCAGGGCAATTTCAGCGGCATAGGCATACAGTTCAATATGCTCGACGACACTATCCGCGTTATTCAGACAGTTGCCGGCGGACCGTCAGAGAAGGTAGGCATAATCGCCGGCGACCGCATTCTCAGCGCCAACGACACCCTGCTCTCCGGAGTGAAGATGCCGCAGGCCGATGTAGTGAAGACACTGCGTGGTCCCAAAGGCTCGAAAGTGGCGATAAAAGTAGCCCGCAAAGGCACCGCCGAGCCGATTGAGTTCAATATCGTGCGCGACGACATACCCACCTATAGCGTCAACGCCGCATATATGGCAAACGACAGCACCGGATATATAAAGGTGACTCTCTTCGGAGAGACAACCCCCAAGGAGGTGCGCCAGGCACTCGACAAGCTCTACCGTCAGGGCATGCGTCACCTCATTCTCGACCTTGAGGACAACGGCGGCGGCTACCTGATGGCTGCCTGCGAGCTTGCAGGAATGTTTCTTGAGCCGGGAGAGCTCGTTGTCTACACCGAAGGGCTCAATGCACAGCCCTCGCAGTACTACAACACTGTTGACAAGCGCGCGGATGTAGGCCGCCTTGTTGTCACCGTCAACCAGTTCAGCGCCTCCGCGAGCGAGATTCTCGGCGGTGCGGTGCAGGACCAGGACAGAGGTCTGGTTGTCGGCAGGCGCACATTCGGCAAGGGACTCGTGCAGCGCCCCTTCCCGTTCCCCGACGGCTCGATGATTCGCCTCACCACTGCCCGCTACCACACCCCCTCCGGACGATGCATCCAGAAGCCTTACACCGCAGGCGAGGAGGATGACTACAATGCCGATATTCTCCACCGCTATATGTCCGGCGAGCTCAACAGCGCCGACAGCATCCACTTCGACGAATCGCTGCTGCGCCACACCCTCAAGCTCAACCGCCCTGTCTACGGCGGCGGAGGCATCATGCCCGACCGCTTCGTGCCCATCGACACCACATATTACTCGAAATACTACCGCGACATCCTCGCCAAAGGCGTTCTCCACAAATATTGCAACAACTACATCGACTCCCTGCGCCCGCAGCTCAAAAAGATGTATCCCGACGAGCGCAAGTTTGTAAGCCGCTTCGACGTCACCCCCGCGATGATCAACTCACTTGTGGCGCTCGCCGCCAAGGACGGCATCGCCCCCGACTCCGCGCAGCTTGCCGTCAGCGAGCCCGCGCTCAGGGTATATATCAAGGCACTCATCGGACGCGACCTCTTCGAGCAGAGCACCTATCACCTCGTAGCCAACTCCATCAACCCCGTATATCAGGCTGCCCTGCAGCTCATTGACAATCCGGCGGAGTACAACCGCCTCCTCTCCGAGCCCAAAGAGCCGGAAGTGGTGTTTGAGGACAACTTTGACGGCACATCCGCCATGCCCGACACCACCAGATGGAAAGTATGCCGCCGATTCCACCCCGACTGGGCGCGCCACCTCTCCGAGAGCTTCGACCAGGCATACGTCAAGGACGGCAAGCTCGTGCTCCTTGCCGAAAAGAAAGACGGCAAATACCTCACCGGAGGCATTGAGACCAGAGGCAAATTCGACTTCACCTACGGCAAAGCCGAGGCACGCTGCCGCTTCACAGCCATGCCGCAGGGCAACTGGAGCGCCTGGTGGCTCATGCCCACCTCCGACCCCATGTGGCCCGAAGGGGGTGAAATCGACATCATGGAGCACCTCAACGGCGACTCAATAGTCTATCAGACAATCCACTCCCACTTCAAAAACAATCTCGGTCGCGAAAACCCCAAAGGCGGCTACACTGCACCCGTTGACCCCACCGAGTGGAACACCTACGGAGTGGAATGGACACCCGACGAAATCATCTTCACCGTCAACGGCAAGGAAACCTTCCGCTACCCCAACCTCAAGCTCGCCAACGAAGCCGAGATGAAGCAGTGGCCCTTCAACGCCCCCTTCTACCTCATACTCAACCAGAGCCTCGGCGGAGAAAACACCTGGGCAGGCCCCATTGACGACGCCGCCCTCCCCGCCGTTATGGAAGTCGACTGGGTCCGCGTCACCCGCACCCGATAACCCTCCTCAACTATGGGGCAGCGCTTTTCAAGCGCCGTTCAAGCCGGGCGGAAGAAAACTCCGCAGGAGTTGCGAGATATTACATCCTGCCCGGTCAGCATCGCAGATGCTGTTACATAACTAACCCCGGCTTTATGAGCGTCAGCGAATTAGCCGGGGTGGGGAGGAGCGGGATGATAAAGGTCGCAGACCTTTCACTGCTTACACGGCTCCGTCGCAAAGAATAAGCCGGTGAAACGCTCTTCGCTCCACCGGCCTTACACAAGATGATTTTACACTAATAAGTATTTAAAGGTATTTCTCTATTTCGGAATCGGCTACCTTTTTATATGTCTGCTTGAATCCAAGTGTAACAAGAACTAATTCAGAGTCTGTTAATTTCCATACTTCAGATTCCACTGGAATGTCTATTCCTAATTCTTCATCATGATTAGTCACTAATAGTGTGCTTCCTCTTAGTTCCCATGAACCTTTCATGATTGTGATACCGTCTTCATCAATATCGACCTCTGTAAAACCTCCGTTTTTCTTAAACTGAACATATTGTTTTATGCCAAGATCCACAGAAGCACCTGCTGAGATTTTCCATGTTCCAACGATATTCGCAGTTGATGGTTCGTCGTCATCGTCGCCACAGGAAGTGAAAGAGAAAGTCAAAGCGGCAAAAATTGCCATCATGAGGAGTTTAATGTATCTATCCATAGATCAATATAAAAAAGATTCCAATGGCATGTGAATAGCATTTTAGCTCATAACAACCCACACACCATTGGAACGCTAAAACTTAGAATTTGTAAGTCACGCCTACTGAAATGGGTAAACGGCTGAAGTCCTGTATATACTGATATTTGATTTCGGCACCGATTGAGAGTTTGTCGCTCACGGGATATTCAGCGCCCAGACCGGCATTGAACATGAACTTGTTGACAGAAGCCGAAACTTCATAATTATAGTCTTCGTCATCGTATTCAAAATCGATGCTTGCACTTGCTTTGGCATGAGCGAAGCCGACACCGACGATAGGATAGAGTTTGAATTTCTCGCCGAGACCGATGAGGTAGTGCACGTTTGCGGCGAGGTCGAACATATCGATGCCTTTGTTCTTGAATCCGTAGTCAAAGGCAGCCTCTACGCGGAAGGGGTTTGAGATGTTGTACTGAAACTTTGCGCCGATCTGGAAGTTTGTAACTGACACACCGCTCTCAAGGCAGGGAGCCGCACCCAGATTCACACCTACAGCCATGTCGCCCTTTTCCTGGGCAGTTGCGCACAGCCCTGTGAGGGCGATGCACATCGAAATGAAAAACTTTTTCATTTGATAAATAAATAGTTGCCTCGGTCATCCCCTCGTTGGCGTTGATTGGTTTAATAAAAAAAAGAAAACGTGGGAATCTGTATCTGTTACCGTCCTTCTGTTGGGGGCTTCTCGCATCGCCTTTCTCTGTTGGACGGCAACGCAGAAGCCCACGCCAGTATATGTATACTCATGCGCGGAAGTTGACAAAAAAACTTCCACTTCAAAGCTTACATAACCAAGGGCATCTACCGTTGCTCAATCCTTGACAGAGAATGAAATTTTGCGAGAATTTCCAACAATCAAGAATCAGCGCGGATAAACGCTTTCTAAAAAAAATCTGCATCCCGCCGCTCTACCCCCAGACCCGGAATTGGCTCGTATGGGCCAAACCCTGCTGGCGTGGTTTGCGATGCGGTCTGCGCCGCAAAGTTATAAAATATTTTAAAATTGCGCGCAATAGTGTGCCGAAAAACATACACGCAGCCTATAAGAGGACTTTGCCGATAAATATGGGGCGGCGCTTTTCAAGCGCCGTTCAAGCCGGGCGGAAGAAAACTCCGCAGGAGTTGCGAGATATTACATCCTGCCCGGTCA
>JAIDJW010000089.1:34683-44987 GCA_029052015.1 Paramuribaculum sp.
GCATCGCAGATGCTGTTACATAACTAACCCCAGCTTTATGAGCGTCAGCGAATTAGCCGGGGTGGGGAGGAGCGGGATGATAAAGGTCGCAGACCTTTCACTTCTATATGCAAAGAGTGCGCAGCGCGTCCAAGCCCGCCGGTGTTGATGCGGTGGCTCATGACTTTGAAATAGCTATACTCGTATGCCATGCAAAAAAAAATGAATCCCGCACACAAAAGGCGGGATTCATCGCTGAATGAAAGTGATGCGGTCTTTTTAGAAGAGGCTCCAGCTCACTGTCAGGCCTGCCATTACTATGGCTACCATCGACATGAGCTTGATGAGAATGTTGAGGCTGGGACCGGAGGTGTCCTTGAAGGGGTCGCCGACGGTGTCGCCGACAACCGTTGCTTTGTGCACTTCGCTGCCTTTGCCGCCAAAGTTGCCCTCCTCGATATATTTCTTGGCGTTGTCCCAGGCGCCGCCGGCATTAGCCATGAAGATGGCGAGCACGAAGCCTGCGCTGAGGCCGCCGGTGAGCAGACCGATAACGCCCGGCACTCCGAATACAAGACCTACTATAATAGGCACGGCTATTGCGAGCAGCGACGGGAACACCATCTCGCGTTGGGCGCCTTTGGTGCTTATCTGCACGCAGCGGGCGTAGTCAGGCTCGGCCTCGCCGGTGAGGATGCCTTTGATTGTGCGGAACTGGCGGCGCACTTCCTCCACCATGTGGGCGGCGGCACGACCTACCGCATTCATTGTCAGACCGCAGAAGAGAAATGCCATCATTGCGCCGATAAACATGCCGGCAAGCACCATCGGGTTCATCAGATTGACATTATATGCCATCATGAAGTCGGTGAATGTGGCTTCCTGCAGAGGTATCTGTATGGCAGGCATGTCTATGGAGGTGCCGATCTGTATGAAGTCCTGACCGAGACGGTGGAGACCGATGCGGATTTCCTCGATATATGAGGCGAGCAGCGCCAGGCCGGTGAGGGCGGCGGAGCCGATGGCGAATCCCTTGCCGGTTGCGGCTGTGGTGTTGCCCAGCGAGTCGAGAGCGTCGGTGCGCTTGCGCACAGCCTCTCCGAGTCCGCTCATCTCGGCGTTGCCTCCGGCATTGTCGGCGATAGGTCCGTAAGCGTCGGTGGCAAGAGTGATGCCGAGTGTGGAGAGCATGCCCACGGCGGCGATGCCTATGCCGTAGAGACCCCACGAGATATTTGCGAAGTCAAATCCGCTGGCGAGCCAGTAGCTCAGGATAATGCCTGCAACAACCGCTATAACGGGGATTGCTGTGGAAATCATGCCGAGACCGATGCCGGAGATGATGACTGTTGCGGGACCGGTCTGTCCGCTCTCGGCGAGTTTCTTGGTGGGCTTATAGCTCTGCGAGGTGTAGTATTCGGTAGCTCTGCCGATTACAATGCCCACGAGCAGACCCACAACAACAGCTATGGAGATATTCACCCAGTTGGGTATCTCGAGCAGGTAAAGGATGCCGAATGTCGCGGCTACAATAAGCGCCGAGCTGAGGTTGGTGCCGGTGGCAAGCGAGCCGAGCAGATTTTTCATAGTGGCGTTTTCTTTGGTCTTGACCGCGAAAATGCCGATTATCGACAGAATGATGCCGACGGCTGCAATAAGCATCGGGGCGAGAACCGCCTTGATCTGCAACGCTACCGCGCCCTCTACATCCATTGCGCCCACTGCACCCGCTCCGGCGGCTGCGCCGAGAGCGGCGGTGGCGAGGATAGAGCCGCAATAGCTCTCGTAGAGGTCGGCGCCCATGCCTGCCACATCGCCCACATTGTCGCCCACATTGTCGGCGATAGTTGCGGGATTGCGAGGGTCGTCCTCGGGGATGCCTGCCTCGACTTTGCCCACAAGGTCGGCGCCTACATCGGCAGCCTTGGTGTAGATGCCGCCGCCGACGCGGGCAAACAGCGCCTGAGTCGACGCGCCCATGCCGAATGTCAGCATCGTGGTGGTAATCATCGTGAGCTTGTGGGTGCCGTCGGCCGGCTCTATCCAGCTCAGAAGAATATACCAGAAAGAAATGTCAAACAGACCGAGACCTACAACCACCAGGCCCATCACCGCGCCGCTTCTGAAAGCGACTCTCAGGCCTGCGTTGAGGCTCTTGCTCGCGGCGTTGGCGGTGCGTGCCGAGGCGTAAGTCGCCGTCTTCATGCCGAGATAGCCGGCAAGTCCGCTGAAGAAGCCGCCGGTGAGAAACGCTACCGGCACCCAGGGATTCTGGAGGCCGAAGCCGTATGCCATTATGGAGAAGAGAATGACAAGGCCGATGAATACTATGCCCACAATCTTATATTGCTGGCGCAGGTACGACATCGCTCCCTGCCTTACGTATGATGCGATTTTGCGCATGGTGTCGGTGCCCTCGCTCTCGCGCATCATCCCTTTGTAGAAATACCATGCCATCAGCAGCGCGAGCACGCTCGCCGCCGGCACGATCCAAAAAAGAATACTGTCCATTGTTTAAAAAACGTGATTTAAATTTAAGGTAAAAATTGTGATAGCTCAAAAGTAGCAAAAAAAGCCGATAAAAACCGGCTTGTTCTGCATAAAAAGTTGGACAAATATGCTATTTCTTTGTAAATTGCCTCAGAAACGGAGAACGAGCTCGGCAACGAGCTTGTCGCCGGCGTCGGCGGTAGGCACAAAGTCCTTGTGGTAAAAATATTTCTCGTAGTTGACGCGGAAGTCGAAAAACATATTCTTTTTCTTGAAATATGTGATGGTTGCGCCGCCGGTCAGCCGGTTTCGCGCCGGGTCGGTTGTGGTGATGGCGCCGTTTTCGTCGGGAGCGGTGTCGCTGTGGTCGGTAAGCCCGTCAAACCGCCCCTGAAACGAGAGGCGGTTGAAGATTCCGGCCTTTACCGGCATCCACCAGTTGGCGAATACGCTGTAGGCGTGCGATGCCTTGTGGGCTTTGTTGACATAATGCTTGTGCATATACTCGGCCTCCACAATCCATCGGTCGTTTTCCCAGCCGGCGCACGCTCCCAGCAGGTTAGCGCGCACATTGTTAGGGCGGATAGTGGATATGCCTGTAGAGAGCTTGAGGCCGGAATGGGAGTATGTGACCTTGCCGGCGGCAGCGAGCTTCTTGCTCCAGGGGGTATGGTCGCCTATGGTGTAGGGGTTGAAGCCTCCCGCCTCGATTTTGAGCGGAAGAGAGGGCACATCGTATATCAGCATGGCTCCGACAGCGCGATAGTTGCACATCTGCTTGCCGATAAAGGAGCGGTTGGCGAAATAATACTGGTGGGGAGCTCTGAATGGGTCTATGCCGAAAGGCATTCTGAACTGACCTGCCTGCAGGCTGAGCGACGGAGCGAACTCCGCGCGGGCCCAGGCATCGAGAATCTTCATCTTGCCGCGGTCGCACAGGTCGGTGTTGATGAAGTAGCTTATCTCTTTCATTATTTTACCGTCAACGCTCAGGCGGGCGTTGCGCACCTGAAAGCGGTGCTCTCCCGCAGAGGTGGAGTGCTCGAAGCGGGCGCGCACGGTGCCGTGGATGTTGGGACGGTAATCTATGGAATCATTTGCTGCGGTGACACCGGAAACGGTAGCCGCGGCAAGCATCAATGTGATAAATACAGGTTTCATATATGCTGCAAAATTAGCAAATATAGAGGCTAAATGTGCATCAGGTCACGGAAAATGTCGAGTGCGGCGGTGATTTCATCCGGTTCTGCCGTGCAGCTCACGTCAACTTGTCCCGGCGCGCTCAGCAGGGTGAAACTTATAGTGCCGTCGCCGGCATTTTTCTTGTCGTGGCGCATATATTCTACAATCCGGGGGTAGTCGGTGCAGTTGATGTCGGGCACATTGTATGTATCAAGCACATATTGCGCCACCTGACGCAGTAGGGCAGAGGGGAAACCGAGCTTCAGATGGCTCAGCACAAGGTCTACCACCAGTCCCCAGGCAACAGCGTAGCCGTGAGGCACCGGACTCCCTTTTTCAAGCGCCAGCGATTCAAAAGCATGGCCGGGGGTGTGACCCAGGTTGAGCGCCTTGCGGAGTCCCTTCTCGGTCGGGTCTTTGGTCACAACATCTTTCTTTACAAGCACGCTCTGCTTCACGAGTTCAAGCAGCTCGTCATCCGTCAGAGAGTCCGGCTCCACTGAAATGAGCCTGTCAAATGAGCCGTCGCCGGCAAGGAGCGCGTGCTTGAGCATCTCGGCATAGCCGCTGCGCAGCTCAGTGGCAGGCAGGGTCCTGAAGAAACGGGTGGAGATGATGACGGCATCTGCCGGGGCGAAAGCGCCAATCTCGTTTTTCAGTCCGCGGAAGTCAATGCCGGTCTTGCCGCCGACCGCGGCATCTACAGCCGCAAGGAGTGTGGTGGGCACATTGACGAATCGTATGCCCCGCTTGAAAGTGGCGGCGGCAAATCCGCCCATATCGGTGATGACACCGCCGCCGATGTTTATCACCGCCGCCGAGCGTGTTGCACCTCCGGAGCATAGCTCGCTCCAGATTTCGGCAAGAGTGGTGATGTTTTTGAAACCCTCACCTGCGCCGACAATTATTTTTGCGGCCTCCGCTATAGCGGATGATTTTTCCTCAAGCTGAGGCAGCACAAGGCTGGCGGTGTTAGTGTCGGCGATAACAAAGAGCCTTGTTGGTGCGGCTGTCCTTGCCCAGTTGTCTATCGCGCCGGCTACATCGTTGGTAAATATCAGTTGCTGTGACATAATCAGTTTAAGTTTCGTGCCTGTGTTGAAAGAGCGTAAAGCAATATCGGCAGTTTTTGGGCTAAATCGCGCATGGACGGAAACACTATCGCGGCTCCTGCCTCGGCAAGGGCAGCGGCGGGAACAGGTCCGGTAGTCACTCCGATGGTGAAGGCTCCCGCGGCATCGCCTGATTCCACTCCGAGGGGAGCGTTTTCAATGACAATAGACTGCGCGGGGGTGACTTCCGCCTTTTTCATCGCCATAAGAAACGGGTCGGGAGCCGGCTTGCCGTGGACTACATCGCGGGCGGTGATTCTCATGTCAGGCTCAAAAGCGAGCGGAAAGTCGGTGTCGAGGCGATTGATTAGCGAACTTTGACCGGAGCCGGTTACAAGCACTCGCTTCATGCCCACCTTGCGCAGAAAATCAAGCATATCGGCAGCCCCGGGCATGGGGCTGACCGGGGGCAGTTCGGTAAAATATTTCGTTTTGCGTGAGTACAGCTCCTTTATCTCGGTTTCGGTGGCATCTCTGCCAAAAGCCCGGTTAAACAGCAGATTTATCGTAGAGGCTCCAGTGCGTCCCTCGTACATGAAAAACTCCTCGACAGTAGCATCTATGCCGATTTCACTCACCATGCGCATCCATGCCTGCGCATGGCGCGGCATAGAGTCGTAGAGGGTGCCGTCCATGTCAATCAGGGCAGCGCGCGGCTCCACCGCTATATAATTGTGGCGCGCGAGAAATCTGTCTATCTCTTTGTCAAACATCAGTGGCGTTTTTTCTTGTCTTTCTTATCCTTTGGAAACTCTTCCATCGGGAACGGCGGCACGGGCGGTCCCTCTATCGCGCCGCCCTGTATGAATATCACCGAGTCGGCGTGGGTAAGAGTGTCGGCTACCGAAAATTCTCCTTCAGCGTATTTGGGGCTCTCCATCAGCAGCCGGGTGCGCTTGCCGTTTCGTGCTCCGAACTGGAAAACCTCCTTGATTTCATTGACGAGGTTCATGCGCAGAGTGTCGGTGAGCTGATGGCTGAAAGCTACACGGTTTTCATTGAAATTGGCTCTGCCGAGGCGGAATTTCAGATGTCCCGGCTTACCTTTTATATTTACTCCGAACTTAAACGGCAGGGGTGATTTGAGCACAGCCACATGATAGTCGAGGTCCATGTCAAGAGTGTTGTGACCGCTTACGCCGAGCCGGTAGCGGTCAATGTCAAACACGAAAGGAAACACATCCAGGCGGGTGTCCTTAATCATGAGCTCAACTTTCATGCTGTTGATGATGTTGCGGTCCTTGTGTTTGAACATCAGCCACTTCGCCATGGTGCGGAATGTTTCGTTGTCAACCAGCACAAGGCTGTCGCCCATAAGCTTGAGCACCATGTCGAGAGTATGGAATTTCAGATTCATCATCGAATCTATCTCGGTGGAGATGGCGGCATCGGCGGTAATAATGCCGTTGACCTCGCGCAGCAGAGGCAGCACCGAGTCTATTTCGGGCAGCAGGTGAAGAAATTGCTTCAGATGCAGCTTGCGCACAACTATGCCCGCGGCAAAATGGATGTCGTGCTTGCTCGGCGCGGAATAAAGGGCGGTGAGATCCATCGAGCCGATTGGTGTGTAGCCGGCGAGCCTGTCAAGATACACCTTGCCGTTTTTCACTCCGATTTTCCCTTCAAGTTTCTGGAACCAGATGTCGGCATATAGCACCTCCTTGGCAGTGACATTGAGGTTGGCGTTGATATTTGACGGCACAACTAAAGCAGCCTCGCCGTAGGTGGCCGCCTGGCTGTCCAGTTTCGCCTCAAGCGCGTTGTCGTCGCCCGCATCAACTTTTGCCACCATGCCGGAGCTCAGTCTGTCGGCGTATGCCGACCCCTTCATGATAGCTTCGTAAATCTCGTTGATATCTACGGTGTCGCTCTTGATGTCGAAGTTGATGTTGAGCGGTGAGCCGCGCCGCGAGGTGAGCGCGCGCGCTATATTGGTAATCGAGCCGTTGATAAGGAAATCGCTTTTGCCGAGCGAATAGCCGGTGTTGCGTATGATTACGCTGTCGGTCGAAAACGCCATGTCGAGATTTCTGATGCGGTTACGCACCGGGAAGTAGGGTGTCAGCAGGCGTCCGCGCCGCGCTTTTACATGACCGGTGGCTTTCCAGTGGCGCAGCCATGACAGCAGACTCCTGTCAATCTCAAAATCCAGATTCTCCTTGCCGGATGCTTCAAAGACCGAATCGGCTTTGATCATTCTTGCCCTGATTCGCGCTCTTGTGGCTGAATCGGAGGGTAGCGCGCGGCGTTTTGTAGGATGAATCGACAGGCTCGCATTGGCATCAGAGAGGGATATGCGGCTGGAAGGATCGCTGTAGCGCATACGCGATGTCGCGATGTCAACAGACAGAAGCGGAGCGCGGTCGGAGCCGCCAAAGCGTTTGAGGGTGGCTTTGACCGAGGCATCGCGCAGACGAAAGTTTATGGAGTCGCTGTCGGAGTGCAGGCGTATGTGGTTTACTCTCGCTGCAAGCCCGATAGGATTTATGCGGCTTGTGTCGGCGCTCTCGCAGGTGTTTCGTGCGGCGACCACAAATGAGGCGCCGGAGCCGGACAGGGTTATGCCCTCGCCTGCAAAGGCGAGAGTGTCGGCGCTGATTGACACTCTGAGCAGCGAATCCGCCCGCAGTGTGTCGGCGATAACAACGTTGGCAGAGGTGCCGAAAGCGAGGCTCATCTTGCGTGTCGACGCGGCAATGGTGCTGTCGGCGGTAGCGAAAGCGAAATCGCGCAGGGCGAGCTCGCCGTCTGCTTTGACATAATGAAACCGCTTCGGAGTTAAGTCGCTTATCCTCATTCTCACATTGGCGTCGCCCACAAGTATGCCCGAAGCGGAGCATTGGAGCTTGTGCCATAGCTGCGATGGGAGTGAACTGAAGTTGAGCCGCCCGTGGAAGCGCCCGTCAATCGCGGGGTCGGACATGAGGTGCGACGCGTTGCCGCTGAGAGTGAAACCGATGCTGCGACCCTCGACCGTAAGGTCTCTGATATTCACTGTGGATGCGTCAAGGTCGCTGCCCTTGACTCTCGCCTCGATGTCGGCGCGCACGTTGTTCAGACGTATGCGGTCGTAGTTAAATGTTCCGCCGGGTATCTTCAGCGCCACCTGAAGCTCTGGCAGAGCGTCGCTGTCAAGCCGGTAGGGTTTCAGCAGTTTCAGTGATATGTCCGTTTCGATATCCGTGTCTATGTCCTTCATGGCGCCGAGATAGCGGGGAGGGATGATGTCGAGCACATCGTGGACATTTATCTTCGCGCCGCGCATTTCGAGCCCGTTGACCACCACAGTGTTTTCAAAATCCATGTCGGAGTCGATTATCAGGCTCACTCCACCGGCGCTTACGGTGAAATCACGTAGTGCAAGATGGGCGGGATTGTGCTGGTCCCAGTCAATCTGTCCGTTGACACCAAACGGCAGCAGCGGCAGTTCTAACACTTCGGCGAGCCGTCCCGACCCGTTGCCTGAAATGTCGAGGCTATATAGCGGCGCTTTCGAGCCTACAAGTGAGGTGGTCGAGAGATTCACCACCGCGTCAAGCGAGTCGGCGAGCGAGAAGAAACGCACCGGAGCGCCGCCTGTGATTGCAAACCGGTTGATGGAAATGTAGGGGAAAGGCAGCGATGAGGTGTCGGCGCTTTCCGACGGCGGCACTATCATATAGTTGGCAAGAGTGTCGTTGACCTGCACTATGTTGATTTCCGGCTTGTCGAACACAACGTCGTAGAGCATGACTGTGCCGCCCATCATAGCCCAGAGATTCACTCCGCCCGAAAAGCGCTTGAGCGTGAGCAGGGTGTCGGCATCGGCAGGCAGCGAATCGCGCACGCTCCGGGGCAATCCCTTCAGCTTGTGGCTCACCACGGTGAGGTCTCTGATGTCCAGCGACACCTTGGGGAATGTTGACCAGAAACTGAGCTCCACTTTGCCGGCGGTCACATCCGCGTCAAGATAATTGCTGGAGTATTTCGACACCATAGGCGTCAGAGCCTCAGGCGTGAGCATCCACAACCCTATTCCCAGAGCTATGGCAACGAGTAGCACAATCGCGCCCAGAGTGATGCACACCCACTTGACTATGCGCTTCCACAACGGCTTGCGCGGACGCTGCGACGATATGTTGTTTTGAGTATCTTCCACTTGTATATAAGACGCAGGGCAATTGGTTTGTTTTGTCGCCTCTGCCTGTTTTCAACCCGTAAAATTACAAACAATAACGCAAGCAGCGCTAAAATGCGAGCTTTTTGTGTTAATTTTGCACACTTCGCACTCCAAAAGCGTTGTAATATCACTCAAACGGTAAAGATGAAAGACATTATAATAGACAAGGAAACTTCGGAGCGCGCTGTGCTCGTGGGGCTGATAACACCTCGGCAAAACGAAGCGAAGGCAAACGAGTATCTTGACGAGCTGGCGTTTCTCGCCGATACAGCAGGAGCCGTTACCGAAAAAAAGTTTTTGCAGAAACTCAACGGTGCCGATTCGCGCACTTTTGTCGGCAAAGGCAAACTGGAAGAGATTCGGCAATATGTCGAGGACAACGATATAGGTATGGCTATCTTTGACGATGACCTTACCTCTAAGCAGGTGGCCAATATCGAGCGCGAGCTCAAAATCAAGATTCTCGACCGCACGAGCCTGATTCTCGACATTTTCGCGCGACGGGCCCAGACCGCCAACGCCAAAACTCAGGTTGAGCTCGCCCAGTACCAGTATCTGCTGCCGCGACTCACCCGAATGTGGACTCACCTTGAGCGTCAGCGCGGCGGCATCGGCATGAGAGGTCCCGGCGAGACGCAGATTGAAACGGACCGCCGAATAATCCTTGACAAAATATCGCGTCTGAAAGAGGAACTGAGAAATATCGACCGTCAGAAGTCGATTCAGCGCAAAAACCGCGGCAAACTCACGCGAGTGGCGCTGGTGGGATACACGAACGTAGGTAAATCCACCCTGATGAACCTGCTGAGCAAGAGCGACGTATTTGCTGAAAACAAACTCTTTGCCACACTCGACACCACAGTGCGCAAGGTGATTGTCGACAACCTGCCGTTTCTGCTCACCGACACAGTCGGCTTTATCCGCAAGCTCCCCACTCACCTTGTGGAATCCTTCAAGAGCACTCTCGACGAGGTGCGCGACGCCGACATCCTTGTGCACGTAGTAGACATCTCCCACCCCAATTTTGAAGAGCAGATAGAGGTTGTGAACCGCACTCTCGCGGAGGTGTGCGACAGCGCCGACAAGCCTATGATAATGGTGTTCAACAAAATCGACGCCTTCACCTTTACCCCTAAGGATGAGGACGACCTCACTCCGCGCACCCGCGAAAACATTTCGCTTGACGAACTCAAGGCTTCGTGGATGAACAAGATTGGCGATGACGCGGTGTTTATATCGGCAAAGAAGGGCATAAACATCGAAGAGCTTAAAGCCAAGCTCTACGAAAAAGCCAAGGAGGTGCACACCCGCCGCTTTCCATACAACTATTTTCTGTTTCAGAAATACGACGAGGATCTCGACTCCACCGGCGAGTCAAACCC
>JAIDJW010000009.1 GCA_029052015.1 Paramuribaculum sp.
CTCGCTGAGGAGTCCGGCACAACCAACAATGATTGAGATATGCGGCAGGAAGATTTTATAGGCCTCGTAGAGCGCAGACCAGTCGGCGCCATTCATATCGGTGCGGAAGAAGCGCTCACGCTCTTCGTTGAACACATGGCGGAGCATATACTCCCTTTCGGCGGCTCCGTCAACCTTCATTGACGCGGAAGCGCTGACATTAGTCAGTTTTTCTGTCTTCGTATCAAATTTTCGCACGCTGCCGCCCACAAGATACATATTGCCGTCCTTGTCGGTGTCAATGCCGTATGCGCCGCTGAGCTTGCTCACAAGCTTGACCTCACCGCTGCGCGGCTTGACTTTCCATAAGTCATATCCTTTTTCAAATGCGCTGAGATAGTAAAGAGTCTCGCCATCCTCCGTCAAGTATGCGTCAGCAAGATTTGATGAGTTGGGGGTGAGGCGGATTGTGCGGTCTGCGATTCCGTCAAGCTCAACCTTTATATCCTTTGTCTTGCTGTCGGATTTATTGTCGGATTTCTTATCATCCTTCTTGTCCTTCGAGTCTTTCTTTTCGGCTTCGGATTTATCCTTTTTCTGAGCCTTCTCCACATCTTTCAGCAGGGCGTAGTCCTCCTCGCTTAGGCGGAACTTGTCGTAGGCATCGCGGTTGAGAAACGCTATCATCACATCGCTCATCGATCCCCACGAAGCGTGGTTGCGCATACCGTAGCGCTCGCTGTTGAAGATAATGGCATTACCGCCCATGGCCCAACGCGGATTCTCATCGAAATAGCCGGTTTTGGTGACGTAGGTCATCTTGCCGGTAGACGCATTGATGATTGCGATATCGCCGTAGGGCTGATGACGCAAATCCATAGCCTCTATCAAAATCCATTTGCTGTCAGGGCTCCACTGTGAGGAAAACCCTTTGGTGCGCGAAGCTATTGTCGAGCCGTCGGTGAGCTGCTTCACAGCCTTGGTGTCGAGATCCATCACCATGAGTCTGGTTCGGTCCTGCACGAATGCCATTTTTTTGCCGTCAGGACTTATCGACGGATAAGTGCGGTCCGTTTTGTCGCCGACAGCAAACATCGGCGTCTCATCAATGACTGTGGCGTTAGAGAAGTTAGGGTCCTCGGAGCGCGCTATTGTTGCCTTATATATATTATAATGTCCGTCGCGCTCGGATGTATAATATAAGGTACGGTTGTCGGGAGCCCATGCTATATTGCTTTCTCCTGCAGGAGTCTCGGTTACCTGCCTGGTTGATGGATGAGCTGTAGAAGTAACGAACACATCGCCGCGGCTCACAAAGGCAATCTGCTTGCCGTCGGGGCTGACTGTCGCACCCGGCATAGATTTCACAGACAATGTCTGAGGCAACTCCTCCTCGTCCATAACAAGGTTTATCTTCACTTTGGCTGGAGCGGCATCTCCCTTCTTGGTGTATATCTCACCGTCGTAGGTAAATGCAAAAGTGTCGTCGGCTCCACGGGACAGGAAACGCACAGGGTGTGTCTTGAAGTCTGTGAGCTTTGTAACTTGCGACGGATTGTCAACAGGCATGGAGTACACATTGAAGCTGCCGCCATTGCGCTCGCTGAGAAAATATATTGTTTTGCCGTCGGGACTCACAACAGGATTGCGGTCCTCACCACCTCGGTGCGTGAGATTGGTGTGCTTGCCGGTTTTTGCGTCATACTTCCAGATGTCGCGTGTCACAGAGGATGTGTGATGCTTGCGCCATTTGTCCTCGCCGCCTTTAACATCTTCGTATATGAATGATTTGCCGTCAGGCATAAAAGTCATCATCACCGCGGGAGTGCCAAGCACCTGAGTTGTGCGACCTCCCTCTGCCGGCACCTTATACAGTTCGGTCATGGCGCGGTAAGGGAAGAGTGCGCTCTCAGCAGGGTCCTGGATGGATGCGCTGAAAAGCACATATTTTCCGTCAGGGGTAAACGCTTCGGGAGTTTCCGCGGCGGAGTTGTAAGTGAGTCTGCGCGCCGCCCCTCCGTCAGCACTCATTATATATATATCGGAGCCACCGGCGCGGTCACTCGCAAAAGCGATGCTCTTGCCATCGGGACTCCACACCGGTTCACTCTCGTATGACGGTTGCGATGTGAGCCTCACAGCACTACCTCCGGCTGCAGGCACTTTCCATATATCGCCCTTGTAAGTAAAAGCTATCTCTGCGCCGTCGGGCGAAATCTTAACATCGCGCAACCACTTGGGAGTTACCGCGCTAAGGTCTGAGCCGCTCATCACAAGCGAAGCTACCAGCAATCCAAATATCTTATTCATAGCAAATTAATTATTTCTATTATCAGAATGCCATGCACTGCCGCGCATAGCGATAACAAAGTTACTATTTTTTCGCCACAAAGCAATCCTTTAACAGCAATCAGGAAGGATTCAGACCGGTGCGGCAACAAATTTCGACACGATTAACACAAATTTTGTTAATAATACCACATTTTAGGCAGCGCGCCTGTTAAATATCCCTAACCAGACTAAGAATGACGTCCACGATGAAAAAATGTTTCTATCTTTGCTCACCGATTCACGTTTCATAGAGTTTTACACAGTTTGATACACTTTAATTTCTCTCACATATTAACCCCGTCTTTATCAATGCTCTGATAACTACGACCCCCTTTACTGTCAAATATGTATGAGATTCACTGCATCACCTGTTTTGCAGACACGGCGAACCAAGTGAAACCTATCAGCGTTGAATTGACAAGGGAGTTTTTTGCTCCTGCAAACATTATTGCTAACACATTTATCAATTCCTGTATAATATAATCAATTCCCGTATTGATAGAGGAGGGTGCGCCGGGAGGCACGCTCTCTTTCTTTTTTCAATACAGGCTACTGCCATAGCGGAAATTTTTGTAATTTTGGGGTCAGAATATAAAACTCACATCCAACTATGTATAGAACCAACACATGCGGAGAGCTCCGCATAGGAGATGCCGGCTCACAAGTCACTCTTGCCGGATGGGTGCAGCGCAGTCGCAAAATGGGAGGAATGACATTTGTCGATCTCCGCGACCGCTACGGAATCACACAGATTGTATTTGACAACGATACCAACGCTGAGCTTTGCGAGACCGCAAACAAGCTTGGACGCGAATATGTCGTGCAGGTAACCGGCAAAGTTGCTGAGCGCACAAGCAAAAATCCCAATCTGCCTACCGGAGATATAGAGATTCTTGCCACAGACCTGAAGATTCTCAACCGAAGCGATGTGCCACCATTTACCATAGAGGACAACACCGACGGCGGCGATGACCTCAGAATGCGCTACAGGTATCTGGACCTGCGCCGCAACTGCGTGAGAAACAATCTTGAGCTACGCCACCGTATGGCTTTTGAGATTCGCCGCTATCTTGACAAACACGGCTTTATCGAAGTTGAGACACCGATACTCATCAAGAGCACACCCGAGGGAGCCCGCGACTTTGTTGTGCCCTCGCGCATGAATCCGGGAGAATTTTACGCCCTGCCCCAGTCGCCGCAGACATTCAAGCAGCTGCTTATGGTCAGCGGATTCGACCGCTATTTCCAGATAGTGAAATGCTTCCGAGACGAAGACCTCAGAGCCGACCGTCAGCCGGAATTCACACAGATTGACTGCGAGATGAGTTTTGTCGAGCAGGAAGATGTGCTTGATATGTTTGAAGGACTCGTCAAGCATATCTTCAAATATGTGAAGGACATCGACTTCACCGAGCCTTTCCCGCGCATGACATGGGCCGACGCCATGAGACTCTACGGCAGCGACAAACCGGACACACGCTTCGGAATGCAATTCGTGGAGCTGAAAGACCTCACCGGCGGAGCAGGGTTTTCTGTAATGGACGACGCCGAATATGTCGGAGCCATAGTAGCCCCCGGATGCGCAGCCTACACCCGCAAGCAGCTCGATCAGCTCACCGACTTCGTCAAGCGCCCGCAGGTCGGCGCCAAAGGCATGATGTGGGTCAAGCTCGAACAGGACGGCAGCATAAAGAGCAGCGTTGGCAAATTCTACTCAGACGAAGTGCTCCGTACATGGCTTGAACGCGGCGAGGCAAAACCCGGCGACCTTATGCTTATCCTCGCCGGACAGACAATGAAGACACGCAAGCAGCTCAATGAGCTTCGACTCCATGTCGGAACAGAACTCGGACTCCGCGACCCCAACAAATTCTCTTGCCTGTGGGTGGTTGACTTCCCGCTCTTTGAATGGGACGACGAAACCCAGCGCTACTATGCGATGCATCACCCCTTCACCGCGCCAAACCCCGATGATATAAATATGCTCGAAAGCGACACCGGAGCGGTGCGCGCCACAGCATACGACATGGTGGTCAATGGCAATGAACTCGGAGGAGGAAGCATACGCATACATGACGCGGAATTGCAGGACAAAATGTTCAGACTTCTCGGACTGTCGGAAGAGGAAGCAAGATACAAATTCGGATTCCTGATGAACGCCTTCAAATACGGTGCGCCACCTCACGGAGGTCTCGCCTTCGGTTTCGACCGCTTTGTGTCGATTCTCGCCGGCCTCGATTCGATAAGAGATGTCATAGCGTTCCCGAAAAACAACTCCGGACGCGACACTATGATTGATGCGCCTTCAGTAATTGACCAAAGCCAGCTTGACGAGCTCAAAATCGCAGTCGTTGCCGATGAGTAATGATACCGCTATCCGCATAGCGGACATTATCGACGCGATAGAGGAGAGCGCTCCCCGCTCTCTTCAGGAGAGTTACGACAATTCCGGAGTGCAGACCGGCGACACCTCGGCGGTCTGCACCGGAGTTATGCTCGCCGTCGACCCCACGCCGGATATCATAGCTCAGGCGCAGGCTGCCGGGTGCAACCTTGTTGTAACCCATCACCCCCTGCTGTTCAAGGGCCTGAAGAGCATTACCGGAGCCAATCCGGTTGAGCAGACAGTGATTGCTGCTATACAGGCCGGCATCACAGTATATTCCGCCCACACCTCGCTTGACAGAGCGCGCAACGGGATTTCGTGCCGAATGGCTACCATGCTGGGTCTTACAAACATAGAGCCGCTCGAAGCAGACGGTGCCGATGCATCCATAGGGCTCGGCGCTATTGGCTCGTTTCCCCATGTAAAATCGGAAACCGAGTTCACCGACCTTGTAAAGAGCACAGTCGGCTCACCGGTAGCGCGCCCCACCCGCCTGACATCCAGAGAGATTCGCAGAGTTGCGCTTTGCGGAGGCAGCGGATCGTCGCTGTTGCCCCTCGCGATAGCCGCGGGAGCCCATGCGATGGTAACATCCGACACCCGCTATCACGACTTTATCGACTATGCCGACCGTATCCTTATCGTGGATATCGGTCATTTTGAGAGCGAGAAATGCAGTAAAAGCATTTTTAGAGCAATCATTACAGAAAAATTTCCTAACTTTGCACACCTGTACGACGCTACGGAAAACAACCCGATAAATTATATGTAAGCGATATGGCTACATCAGACAATAACAAAAACGAACAGAACCTCTCGGTTGAATCACGCCTCAAATCACTCTACGAGCTCCAGAGCCTGCTGTCACAGATTGACAGGATACGCACTGTGCGCGGAGAGCTGCCTCTCGAAGTGGCAGACCTCGAGGACAACATCGTGGGACTCACCACACGAGTGGAAAATTATCGCAAGGAGATAGAAGAGCTCCGCAAAAAAAGCGTTGCCGAGAAAGAAAAAATCAACGAAGCTCAGGCCAAAATTGAAAAATACAAGACTCAGCTCGACAATGTGCGCAATAACCGCGAATTTGACCTGCTGTCAAAAGAAATAGAATTCCAGACACTGGAAATCGAACTCTGCGAGAAGCATATCAATGAGTACGGAAGAATAATCGACAGCAAAACCAACGAAATCGCAGCCACAGAAGAGCAGCTAACCGACCAGAACCATATTCTCACAGAAAAGAAAGCCGAGCTGGACGAAATCGTTTCCGAAACCAAACAGGACGAGGAGCGACTCCGCGAGCAAGCCAAGGCTCTCGAGCCCAAAATCGATGCCCGCACACTTGCCGCTTTCAAGCGCATACGCAAGAACGCACGCAACGGTCTCGGCATCGTTTACATCCAGCGCAATGCCTGCGGAGGCTGCTTCAACAGAATTCCGCCGCAGAAACAGATGGAAATCAAGATGCGCAAAAAGATTATTGTCTGCGAATACTGTGGTCGCATCATGATAGACCCCGAACTTGCAGGAATCGAAGAGCTGCCGGCAAAGTAAATATCTGCCTGGCATACCATACAAAGCGACACCATCCTTGCATGTGTGTCGCTTTATTTTTCATAACAGATTGCACAAACATATAAATATGTGCAAGAAAAGAAACATTCTTCCGCTATTTTTTGTAATTTTGCACCTTGAAGATTTTCCCCAGACGGGTCACATACATAGTATTTTAAACGATAATACGATATATGAAACTATTACAGGCCAAACTTTCAAAGTACACAGCTCCACAAGAAGCTAAAGCCGCAGGAATATATCCCTATTTCAGGGCAATATCCAGCGAGCAGGATCCTGAAGTAATAATCGACGGTCGCAAGGTGCTGATGTTCGGTTCAAACTGCTACACAGGTCTCGTAAATGACCCCCGCATAAAGGAAGCCGCCATCGAGGCAACTAAAAAATACGGCACCGGATGTGCCGGTTCGCCATTCCTTAACGGCACACTTGACCTCCACAAAAAGCTCGAAGCCGCTATAGCCGAATACATAGGCAAAGAGGACGTGATGATTTACTCCACCGGCTTTGAAGTAAACCTGGGAGTTGTTTCCGCACTCACGGGCCGCGAGGACTACATACTCTGGGACGAGCAGGACCACGCCTCTATCATCGAGGGACGGCGTCTGTCATTCAGCCAGTCGCTCAAATACAAGCACAACGACATGGAGTCGCTTGAGAAACAGCTCCAGAAGTGCGAGCCTGACAAAGTGAAGCTCATTGTCAGCGACAGTGTGTTCTCCATGGAGGGTGATGTGGCAAACGTCAAGGAAATAATAAACCTTGCAAAAAAATACAATGCAAGCGTGATGATAGATGAAGCCCACGGCATCGGAGTTTTCGGCGAGGGAGGACGCGGAGTCTGCCACCACTATGGAGTTGCCGACGATGTCGACCTTATCATGGGCACATTCTCGAAGTCATTTGCTTCACTCGGAGGATTCATCGCCACAGACAAGGAAATAACCAACTTCCTCCGCCACCACAGCCGCTCCTACATCTTTACAGCCTCTATAACTCCGGCTTCAACTGCTGCAGCACTCAAGGCACTTGAAATAATGCAGACAGAGCCCGAGCGCCAGGAACAGCTCTGGAAACTCACCAACTATGCTCTTGACGGTTTCCGCAACATGGGCTGCGAGATAGGAAACACATCAACCCCGATTATACCGCTATTCATACGCGACAACTTCAAGACATTCGCCATCACCCATGATCTTCTTGAAGAGGGTATATTCGTCAATCCGGTCGTTTCGCCCGCAGTAGCTCCCCACGACACACTAATCCGCTTCAGTCTCATGGCCACACACACAATGGAGCAGGTTACAACAGCGCTCGAAAAGATACAGAAAGTGTTCCGTGCCCACGGCATACTCAAATAAGTATCAGATTCTATAAAAAGCAACAGTGCCCGACGGAAGCCTCCGCCGGGCACTTGTCATATCATAGGCTCATAAACATCTATAGCGAAGACGTGCTGCAAAATAAACAGCCACGCCCACACCATTCAACGATGATGCCACAAGCGGAGTAAATCACAGCCTACCGTCACTCGCTACAACTGCAACGCAATCTCTCGCCTCACTGATGCTATCCATCACCACTTCTCTATAAAATTAATGCAGAATCGCCGAACAAGCCGGTGTGTGCAGCGTTTAATAAGTACATAGCAAAATTACTTTTTCCATTGCAAGAAATGTGATAATGATTGGTTTATTATCTAAGCGAGG
>JAIDJW010000090.1 GCA_029052015.1 Paramuribaculum sp.
GTGGTGCGCACGTCTACTGTAAAGGTGCATTCGTCAGGCACCACATTGTGCTGCTTGCCTGCCTGAATGACTGTAGTCGTTACGGAAATGGGCCCGAGCACCGGCGATTGCCTGTCAAATTTCAGGTTTCTGAGGGCGGCGATGTCGTCGAGCGCCTTATAAAGTGCGTTTACTCCCTCTCCACGCGCGGCGTGGCCGCTCTTGCCGCGGGCAGTGCAGTCGAGCACAACGAGTCCGCGTTCCGCCACTGCGGGCTGCATGGATGTCGGCTCGCCGACAATGCCCATGTCTATTGTCAAGCCGTTGCGCTCCAGTTCGGGCAGCATGGCCCTCATGCCGTTTTCGCCGGTCACCTCCTCCTCGGCTGTGAGCGCCAGCACAAGGTTGAAGGGCAGTGGCGAGCTGTATAGCTTGCAGAAGACGCTCGCAAGGCTGACAAGCGACGCTCCGGCGTCGTTGCTGCCCAGACCGTAGAGACATCCGTCCTCAACTGACGGCTCAAAGGGATTGCGGGTGTAGCCTGCCGCGGGGCGCACAGTGTCGTGGTGGCTGTTGAGGAGGAGAGTGGGTTTCGCTGGGTCATAATCGGCGCAGACCGCCCACACATTGTTGCGGAAGCGGCGTGGCGCCGCCCCTCTCTCCTCAAGCCATTGCATGAGTATGGATGCGGTGGCCTCCTCCTGCCGCGAAACGGAAGGGGCGGCGATGAGTCGTGCGAGCAATTCTACAGCCTCGGAAGTCATTTTGTAATGGTGGTGCCGGTGTCGCGCAGCAGGTTGTCGGAATGCTTTATGGTGACGGACTCCACTCCGGCGTCAATGGCAGCGAATGCGTTGTCGATTTTCGGAATCATGCCTTTGTTGACAATGCCTTCGGCGCGCAGACCGGCATAAATCTCCGGATTGATGTGTGAAATCAGTGACGAAGGGTCGTCTACATCGCGGAGCACCCCGGTCTTTTCAAAGCAGTAGACGAGGCGCACCGGCTCTACAGCGCTCATGCCGATAGCTACGGCGCTGGCAACAGAGTCGGCGTTGCAGTTGAGCAGCATCCCCTCGCCGTTGTGCATCACCGCGCAAAACACAGGCACAATGCCGCCCTCCATAAGGCTTGAAATGAACGGCGAGTTGACACCTGCGGGGGCTATGTCGCCGACAAATCCGTAGTCAACCGGCGCGGCGGGGCGTCTAGTGGCGGTGACAGCGTTGCCGTCGGCTCCGGACAGCCCTATGGCATTGCATCCGGCGGCCTGCAGCTTGCTGACTATGCGCTTGTTGATGAGACCGGCGTAGACCATTGTCACAACGTCTATTGTGGCGGCATCTGTGACTCGCCGTCCGTCGATCATCACGGTCTCTATGCCGAGGCGCGCGCTCAGGCGGGTGGCTTCCTTGCCTCCGCCGTGCACAAGAATCTTTTTGCCGGGAAGCGCTGCAAAATCGCTGACAAACCGGTCAAGCGCTTCGGGATTGTCAACTACATTGCCGCCGATTTTTACAACTGTAATCATTTGGTGCCTTCAAGTATGCGTTTCAATACTGTCTGTGCCGAAATCTCGCGGTTTGCGGCTTCGGGTATGACGATGCTCCCGGGCGATTCAATAACCTCGTCGGTAACAATCATATTGCGGCGCACCGGCAGGCAGTGCATGAAAAACGCGTTGTCGGTCAGCGCCATTTTCTCGCTGTCGACAGTCCAGGAGCGGTCGGTGGAGAGAATCTTGCCGTAGTTGGGGTCTGCGTATGCCGACCAGTTTTTGGCATAGATGAAGTCGGCTCCCTCGAATGCCTTGCGCTGGTCATACTCGATAGTGGCCCCGGCGGTGAAGCGCGGGTCAAGCTCGTAGCCGTGGGGATGCGTTATGACAACATCGTAGCCGGCGGCAACGGTCCATTCCGCGAAGGAGTTGGGCACCGCCTGCGGCAGCGCCTTGGGATGAGGCGCCCAGGTGAGCACCACCTTGGGGCGCTCTTTGGTCTTGTGTTCCTCAATGGTGATGATGTCGGCAAACGCCTGCAGCGGATGTCCGGTGGCGGCCTCCATGCTGAACACAGGTTTGCCGGCATACTCTATGAACTGGTTGAGCACCTTTTCGTTATAGTCATCGGCCTTGTTGGCGAGACCTGCAAAGGTACGCACTCCAATCATGTCGCAGTAACTTGCCATGACAGGAATAGCTTCAAGGAGATGCTCGGCCTTGTCGCCGTCCATTACCACTCCGCGCTCAGTCTCGAGCTTCCAGGCGCCCTGGTTGACATCAAGCACCATCACATTCATGCCGAGGTTCATAGCGGCTTTCTGGGTGCTCAGGCGGGTGCGCAGGCTGGAGTTGAAAAACAGCATGAGCAGAGTCTTGTCCTGTCCGAGATGCTTGTAAGCGAAGCGGTTGGCTTTTACTTCGAGGGCTTCGGCTACTGCGGCTTTCAAATCGCCTATATCGGTTACTCTTGTAAATTTCTTCATAGTATGCTTTTGAATTCGGTGAGGAATCTGTCGGCCTGCTCCTTGCTCAGGCACAGGGCGGGGAGTATGCGCACGGTGTGCTGTCCGGCTCCTCCGGTGAAAATATGGCGGTCAAACAGCAGCTTCTTGCGCAGCGCGGGCGCATCGCCTTCAATCTCCACGCCTATCATAAGCCCACGGCCTCTCACTTCCTTAAGTCCGTCAATCTCTTTGAGCTGACTGATGAGGTATTGACCAATAGCGGCGGCATTGTCGATAAGGCGCTCCTCCTTCATGACGTCGGCAACCGCTATGGCTGCGGCGCAGGCGAGGTGGTTGCCGCCGAAAGTGGTGCCGAGCATACCTTTCTTGGCAGGAATGTGCGGGGCTATGAGCACCGCGCCCACGGGGAAACCGTTGGCTATGCCTTTGGCCATGGTGATGATGTCGGGCTTTATGCCGGAGTGCTGATGGGCGAAATATTTGCCGGTTCGTCCGGTGCCGCTCTGTATCTCGTCGAGAATGAGCAGCGTGCCGGTTTTTATGGTAAGCTCCCTGAGCTCCTGCAGGAATTCGTCGCCCGGTTCATGGATGCCTGAAACTCCTTGGATGCCTTCGATGAGCACCGCGCAGAATTCGCCTGTAGCCAGTCTGGACTCTACGGCGGCGATGTCGCCGAGCGCCACGAATTCCACATTGGGAGTGGCATTGAATGGCGAAACGATTGCCGGATTGTCGGTGGCTGCCACTGCTCCGCTTGTGCGGCCGTGGAATGCCTTGCTGAAAGCAAGCAGTTTTTTGCGTCCGGTGGTGAAACTTGCGAGTTTTATCGCATTTTCGTTAGCTTCCGCTCCGCTGTTGCATAGAAATAGCTGATAGTCGCCGTAGCCGGTTATGTCGCCGAGTTTTTCGGCAAGTGTGCTCTGAAGGGAGTTCTGCACCGAGTTGGAGTAGAATCCGAGTTTGGCAACCTGCTTGGCCACCGCGTCGACATATCGCGGATGGGCATGACCTATAGAGATTACCGCATGGCCTCCGTAGAGGTCAAGATACTCTGTGCCGTCGGCGGTGTAGACATAATTGCCTTTGCCGCTCACCGGCTCGATGTCATACAGTGAATATACGTCAAAAAGATTCATCTTAGAATGCTGATGATTTGAGGCGCAGCCCGGCGCTTTCGTCGAAGCCGCACATTATGTTGAGGTTTTGCACCGCCTGACCGCTCGCTCCTTTGAGGAGGTTGTCAATAGCAGCGGTGACAAGAAGTTTGCCGCCATGCTTTTCAAGCCCGATGATAGCCTTGTTGGTGTTGACAGCCTGCTTGAGGTCTATTGCTCCGGGAGCGAGATGGGTGAAAGCGGCATCCTTGTAGAAATCGCTGTAAAGAGTCCGCGCCTGCTCATCGCTCAGGTCGGTGTCGAGCCACGCCATGACAAATATGCCTCTGGCAAAATTGCCTCTCACGGGCACAAAATTCAGCTCTCCGCCAAATCCGGGCTGCAGCAGCTCCAGGCTGCGGCGTATCTCGGCAAGGTGCTGGTGGGAGAATGCTTTGTATACGGACAGGTTGTCGCTTCGCCAGCTGAAGTGGGTTGTTGCCCCAGGCTTTACTCCCGCTCCTGTGGAGCCGGTGACTCCGGTAATCTGCACCGGCGAGCCGAGCTTGCCGTCAGAGGCGAGGGGGAGGAGAGAGAGCTGGATGGCTGTGGCGAAGCATCCCGGATTGGCAACGAGCTCCGCTCCGGCGATGCGGTCGCGGTTCACTTCGGGAAGTCCGTAGACATAGCCTTCGGACTCGTCGCGGAAGTCCTGCGCCAGGTCAATCACCTTGAGCCCTGCGGGGCGTGGATTCTCCTTCCAGAACTCGGTGCTCTTGCCGTGACCGGAGCAGAGAAACACCACATCGACGCTGTCGAGGGGATGGCTGTCGCTGAATGTCATGTCGGTTTCGCCGATGAGTCCTTCATGCACCGATGCGAGAGTATTGCCTGCGTTGCTGGTGCTGTGGACGAATCCCAGCTCAACCTCGGGATGGTTGAGCAGCAGTCTGATTAGCTCTCCTGCGGTATAGCCCGCTCCTCCTATTATTCCGGCTCTCATTCGCTCTTTCCGTTGCGTTTCTGAACGTTGTGGTATATCTTCATCTGGTTGCCGAGGATTTTTGTGAATCCTTTCACATCGTCGGCGGTCCAGGCCTTGTTGACTTCGCCGTATTCGCCGAAATCGGTCTTCATCAGGTCGAAGGGGGTGTCGACTCCCACAAGGGTGTAGGAGTAGGGGCGGAGAAGAATCTCGACTGTGCCGGTGACATTGCGCTGCGATGACTCGAGCATCGCTTCCATGTCGCGCATCACAGGCTCAAGATACTGCGCCTCGTGGAGGAACATACCGTACCAGGTGCCGATCTGGTCTTTCCAGTACTGCTGCCACTTGGTGAGAGTGTGCTTCTCGAGCATCTTGTGGGCGGCGATGATGAGTATCGGTCCTGCGGCCTCGAATCCCACGCGCCCCTTGATGCCGATGATGGTGTCGCCGATGTGCATGTCGCGTCCGATGCCGAACTTCGCTCCGGCAGCCTCTACGGCTCTGATGGCGGCTATTCTGTCAGCGTAGTCGGTGCCGTTCACTCCGGTGAGCTCGCCTTCAGTGAATGTGAGCTTGAGAGTTTCCGGCTCGGTGGCTGTTATCTGGCTGGGATAAGCGCTTTCGGGGAGGGTCTGCTCCGACTTGAGAGTCTCCTTGCCGCCTATGCTGGTGCCCCACAGCCCCTTGTTGATGGAATATTCCAACTTCTTGAAGTCGGCCACGTAGCCGTGCTCCTTGAGGTAGTTTATCTCATACTCGCGGGTAAGGGTCATGTCGCGGGTAGGAGTGATGATTTCTATTTCGGGCGCGAGAATCTGGAAAGTGAGGTCAAAGCGCACCTGGTCGTTGCCTGCTCCGGTCGACCCGTGGGCAACCGCGTCGGCTCCTATCTTCTTCGCGTGGTCAATGATTGCGAGAGCCTGGAATATGCGCTCGCTTGACACGCTGATGGGGTAGGTGCCGTTTCGCAGCACATTGCCGGCAATCATGTAGCGGATGCTCTTGGCATAATATTCGCCGGTCACATCGAGAGTGGCGTGGCTTGCGGCTCCGAGGCGCTTGGCCTTGTCGGCGATTACTTCGAGCTCTTCGTCGGTGAAGCCACCGGTGTTGGCGATTGCGGTGTGGACCTCATAGCCGAGGTCTTCACTGAGATATTTAACGGCAAACGAGGTGTCAAGGCCACCGCTGAATGCGAGAAGTACTTTCTT
Source organism: Paramuribaculum sp. (assembly GCA_029052015.1). Classification (GTDB taxonomy): domain Bacteria; phylum Bacteroidota; class Bacteroidia; order Bacteroidales; family Muribaculaceae; genus Paramuribaculum. The sequence continues at coordinate 5,739 of JAIDJW010000090.1, forward strand.
TTTCTGTTCCATTTTATATCATTATTTCTTCAGGTGCAGTAATTTGCTTATTTTGCTTGCTATGAGCATGCGGTATGGCGCCGATTTCGAGGGATTTTCCACCGGAGCCGCGGGGTCGTAGAGCATACCGGTGCAGAGACACATCCTGCGGTTGTTGCGCTGCAGTATGTCGTAGTTCTTGCAGCCCTGGCATCCCTGCCAGAATTCTTCGTCGTCGGTGAGCTCCGAAAATGTCACCGGGCGGTAGCCCATGCGGCTGTTGAGCTTCATGACGGGGAGCGATGTGGTGATGCTGAAAATCTTGGCGAAAGGAAACCTCATGCGCGCAAGCTCGAATGTTTTCTCCTTGATTCGTGCGGCAAGCCCCATGTGGCGGTATTCCGGGTCGACTATCAGTCCTGAAGTGGCAACAAAGTCGCCGTGTCCCCAGCACTCGATGTAGCTGAATCCTATGAGTTTGTCGCCGTCGAATGCCACGACGGCTTTTCCTCCGTTGATTTTTGCGGAGATATATTCGGGTGAGCGTTTGGCAATCCCTGTGCCTCTCTGGAGCGCAGATTCATATATCAGAGTGCAGATGCGCTCGGCGTGCACTGCATTATCCGGTTCCGCAAAGGCTACTGTGATGTTATCAACAGTCATAGTGCTTTTTCTCTTATATTATAATAATAGGTGTGCGGGCGGATGCCCGGCAAATAACTGGATGCAAAGTTACATAAAAAAACGGATATTCATGCAAATCGTTTAAAAAACACCACTCATCCCCAAATATTTAACATTTAATCACCCCGCAAGCAGTGGCAATATAATAAGGTGTAGGAGTAAGCAAGCCGGAGGCATTGCATCCTATTAAGGCGGAGCACACCCCGTCCGGGGTGGCGAGATGCGAGGAGCGGCAGCGCCGCAAACAACAAGAGGCTGCGCCGGTATTGGCGCAGCCTCTTGTTATAAATAAGGTGGGGAAATTATTTTTTCTTGGGATTGTCGCCGTCGAGAATTACGTCGATAGGCAGCTTGGTGTACCAGATGTCGTAGCTGTAGTGGTTGTTGGCGCTCTCCTCGGTGAGGATGCCGATGCTGCCGTCAGGCAGGATTGTCATTGACGAGTAGGCGCTGGGGATAGTTACGACTGTTTTCTTGATGGGCCATGTCTTGCCGCCGTCCTTGCTGACGTAGATAGCCACATTGTTTCGGCCTCTGGGGTCGCCGGGGAGTGACTGGAGCAGCAGGTCCTTGCCGTCGCGGTTGTAGCGGATGATGTCGCCGTTGCAGCGGGGGTCGGGCAGACCTTCAACCGGCACCGGGTCGCTCCATGTCTCGCCGTTGTCCTTGGAGAATGAGAATTTGCGCAGGGAGCCGAAGCGGTTGCGGATGCTCATGATGACTGTGCCGTCGCCGAGCTGAACGATTTTGCTCTCGTCGCCGTCGCAGGTAGCGGGGTTCTTCGACACTTTCCAGTTCTTGCCTGCATTGTCGGTGTAGATGGCATAGACCTTGAAGTGGGGGTTGCCGTCCTCTCTCACAACGAGGGGAAACATTATTCTGCCGTTGGCAAGCTGGGTGGCGCGGCCGCTTGACGCGAAGGCGCTGATGCACTTGATGGGCTGCTTGCCGTTGGGGTCGGTAGTGAGAATCTGGGGGTTGATGTCAACCATCTTGCCCCATGTCTTGCCGTTGTCGGTGCTGCGGGCAACGCTTATGTGGGCGGGTTCCTTCTGCCAGAGGCCGTTGCCGTGGCTGAAGATGGCGAGGATGTCGCCGCTCTTCTCGTCGACAACCAGCGCGGGGTCGCCGCAACCGCCAACCTCGTCATGAGCTGCGACTGTCACATAGTCGCTCCAGGTTTTGCCGCCGTCAGTGCTTCTGCGCGACACAACATCGATTTTTGCAGGCAGGTCGCCGTTGTGCTCGATGCGCTTGTCGGCAACTGTCACCAGCGAGCCATCCGTTGCGGTGACGATTGCGGGTTTGCGGTAGAATTTAGAGCCGTAGGCGCCCGGACGATACACGAGGGCACGTTCAACTCCGTTGGCCCACTCTTCGGTGTGAACTTGCTGTGCCGCGCACACAGAGGGCACAATCATTGCAGCTGTGGCTACAGAAGCACAAAGCAGGTGCTTGAGGTTGGTTTTAATCATGTTTAAGGTTTTGGGATGTGAAATATACTCTTTTTAGGCAAAAGTGCTGTCATTGCGCACTTTCCACTACAAATATACGCCTTTTTCGCCAATTACCCAATAATCCATGAATCTTACATAAAAAAGTCCGGGGCCTGGGCTCAGGCTCCGGACTGTATGCGTTAGCCGGGTTGATTAGTGGCAGCCGCATCCGTCGTCGTGGCAGCCGCAGCTGTCGCCGCAACCGTCGCCACAGCTGTCGTGGTCGCATCCGCAACCGCAGCCGTGTGCGGGCTGAAGCTCTTCGGGAGTAGCGTCGCGCACGGTGATGATTTTGCCTTTGAAGCGCACATCCTTGCCGGCGAGGGGGTGGTTGAAGTCCATCTTCACCTCCTTGTCGGTGACCTCGGTCACAACGCCGTTGATGCGGTAGCCGTCGGCAGTCATCATCGGCAGCACTGCTCCGGGCTTCACGGTGTCGGCGTCAAACTTGCCGTCAACCTCAAACACATCCTTTTCAAGAGTCACAATCTGCTCGGGGTCGCGGGGACCGAAAGCCTCGTCAGCTTTTACTGTCACGTCGAATTCGCCGCCGGGCTCGAGGCCGTCGATAGCTACTTCGAGAGGGCGGATCATGCCGCGTGTCACTCCGAAGATGATTTTTTCGGGGTCATTGGCATCGGTCTGATGCACAAGTTTTTCGCCCTGCGGCGACACTTCGTAGAGGTCGTAGCCGAGCTCAACATATTTTCCGGGTTGAATCTTTTCCATAAAATTTCTATAAACTGTTTGTCATTGCTGATGCAAAAACCGTGCCAATCACTGCGCCATATACCAGAACGCAAATGCGCCGGCGGCGATAATCGCAACGGTTATGATGATGGCCGCCCAGGTGCGGCGGCGTGAATTAGGCGGATAAACCGACTGGCGGTCATCGGCATTAGTGTTGTCGGGAGTTGCCATAATGATTCGTTTTTCTACTAAGATTAAAACGCATCGGTGCCCTATTTTGTTCCCCACACCGCGGCTGTCACGGTGTCATACAGGTTCAGGCAGGCGTCGTCAAGCAGGTCGAGCACCAGCTCAAACCCCTCCGCGCCTTCATAGTAAGGGTCCGGCACATAATCGTAGCGCGTCGCAAGGCTGAAAAACGCCGACATCGCGACAATTTTTTTCTCAGCCTCAACACTCGGCGCCAACTCCCTGAGATTATATTCGTTGGACGAATCCATAGGCACTATCATGTCGAATTCATCGAAGTCGCTCACGCTCACCTGACGGCAGTGATGCGTCAGCTCCAGCCCGCGGCGGCGCGCGTGAGCCCTCATTCGCGGGTCAGGCAGCGAGCCGATGTGATAGTTGCCCGTACCTGCCGAGTCCACCACCCAGCGTTCAGCCGCGTGATGCTCATTGACAATCGCCTGCAGCACCCCCTCCGCAGCCGGGCTGCGGCAGATATTGCCCAGGCACACAAACAGCACCTTGACCATATCCTTGCCCTTCAGCGAATCAATCAACCGTCCCACCTTCGGGTTTACATCGTGTAGTACCATATTCCTTTTAATTAATTATATATAAGTAACTCTTAAAAATTAGTTGATATTATCAAACTCATTGGTAACTAGTGGTTTACTGCGGCGCTTTTCGGCTTTGCCCGGCGCTTTTCGGCTTCATCCTCAGGCATGTAGCTCGCTACAAACCTTCGTCTTCAAACAAAAATCACTCGAACAAAGCTCAAAAATCACTCGCAGCTAATTTTTGCGAGTTACTTATGTGCAAAGATAGCACATAAAATCAAACGTCAGCAAATAACCATAGTTCTATCCTCTTGGCCAGGCATCGCAGATGCCGTGATTTCAGTAGCCCCAGCTTTACGAGCGATAGCGAGTTAGCTGGGGTGAAGGGCGCAGAAGCATGGTAAAGGTCGCAGACCTTTCACGTTGGATTATCGGTTTTGATTTGTTGCGCTGCAACTATCACCCGCGGAGGGTGGTGAGGATGGTGCGGGCAGCGTTGGAGGCTGCTCCGTGGGCGCCGAGGCGGCTGCGGATGTCGGCGTAGCCCTCAATCATTTTTTCGCGTTCCGGGGCGCCGGGGAGGATGGCTGTCAGCTCGGCATTGACGGAGTCGGGGGTGCAGAGATGCACAAGCATTTCCGATATGACCTTACGCCCGGCGATGAGGTTGGGCAGCGACACAAAGGGTATCTTGAGTATGAGCTTCATGATGTTGTAGCTCAGCCGCGAGCCGTTGGCGCGGTAGCATACCACCTGCGGTGTGCCGGCGAGAGCGCACTCAAGGGTGGCGGTGCCGGAGGTGACAAGAGCTGCCTGAGCGAGCGCCATGAGGTCGAAGGTCGCACCATATACAACCGGTATGCCTGCCGCGCAGGCGTAGTCGGAGGCGGGGCGACCGGGAGCTCCGGCGATGACGGGCTGCATTTCGGGATGCCGACGGGCAACTTCCGTCATTATCGGCAGATTGTTGCGAATCTCTCCGCGGCGGCTGCCTGGCACAAGCGCCAGCAGCGGTTTGCCTGCATCCAGTTCATGTTTCGCGCAAAAATCGCGCAGCCCAGGCGTTTTTTCAAGACGCCCGTCTATCTCTTCCAGGCTCGGATTGCCGACATACACCGCCTCCATGCCATGCTTTTTGTAAAACTCTATCTCAAATGGCAGAATGCAGAGCATTTTGCTCACATATCTGCGCAGCTTCTTGACGCGATGCTCTTTCCATGCCCACACTTTTGGCGAGATGTACCAGAACACCGGTATGCCGAGCTTGCGGGCATGGGCGGCGAGCTTGAGGTTGAAACTCGGATAGTCGATGGCAATGAAGCAGTCGGGGCGCGACTGCTCGATGGCTTTTTTTGCGGTGGTGAAGTTCGCTCCGATAGTCCTGAGGTTGCGGAGCACCTCGCTGAAGCCCATGAATGCCATGCGGCTGTAGTGGATAACTGGGGCGCTGCCACTCGCCTCCGCCATCATATCTCCTCCGAGGAAGGTGAAGGTGGCAGAAGGGTCGTTGTCGGCGAGCGCCTTGATGAGGGCTGCCGCATGGAGGTCGCCCGAAGGCTCGCCGGCGCAGAGAAAATAGTGCATCGGGATATAATCAGATGGTTACGCTGCCTCCGGCGGGTATTTTGACTTTTTTGCTCTTGCCGTTGTAGACAACGGTAGTCGTAGCTCCCTTTTCTGAGCTGAGGGTGGCCTCGGTGATTTTGCCGTCGGCCCACTTCATGCTCACCTCGATGCCTCCGCGTGCGCGCAGACCCTTGACGCTGCCGTCGGCCCACTGCGCGGGGAGTGCGGGCAGAAGGGTGACGCTCGTAGGAGTTGACTGGATGAGCATTTCGGCCACGCCTGCGGTGCCTCCGAAGTTGCCGTCAATCTGGAACGGGGAGTGTGCGTCAAGCAGGTTGGGGTATGTGCCGCCTCCGCGCCGTGCGTCTTCTCCGCGATAACCGTCAGGGCTCACATAGCGGAGCAGGGTGCGGTAGGTAGAGTATGCTTTTGGAGCATCGAGCAGGCGGGCGAAGAGGTTCACACGCCAACCGGTGCTCCAGCCTGTAGTCTTGTCGCCCTTTATTTCAAGGGTGCGCTCGGCTGCTCTGGCGAGTTTTGGGTCGGCAGCCGGGGTGATGTGACGGCCGGGATACACGCCGAATAGGTGGCTCTGGTGGCGGTGGGTGGGCTCATAGTCCTCCCAGTCATAGTACCACTCCTGGAGATTGCCCTTCTTGCCAACATTGTATGGGTGCAGCTTCTTGAGCGCCTTGTCAATGCGGGCGCGAAGCTCCTTGTCGGTGCCGAGGGCTGCTGCGGCATCCCTTGTGTCCATTAGGCACTGGCGCGTCATGGCGAGGTCGGCGGTGCCTCCGTAGAGGGTGGCTCCAACATATCCGTCGGGTGTGATGAAGAGATTTTCAGGCGATGTGCCGGGCGATGTTATCAGCTCGCCGTCGCGCTCAGTGAGCCAGTCGAGGCAGAAAAGAGCGGCACCTTTGAGCGCGGGATAATATTCTTTGAGATAATTCTTGTTGCCGGTGAAGAGATAGTGGTCCCAGATGTGGGTGGCGAGCCATGCGCCGCCCATGGTCCAGTTGGCCCAGCTCGGGTGACCCACATTCAGCCCCACGGGATTGGTGGTTGCCCAGATGTCGGAGTTCTGTCCGAGTGACCAGCCGCCGTTGTCCACTCCGTAATAGCTTCGTGCGGTAGCCTGCCCGGCGTTTTCGGTAGAAAGGTTATTGATAAAGGTGAGCAGGGGAGTGTGGAGTTCGCTGAGGTTGGTCACCTCTGCCGGCCAGTAGTTCTCCTCCAGATTGATGTTTGTGGTGTAGTTTGAGCTCCACGGCGGCAGCAGCGACTCGTTCCAGAGGCCCTGCAGGTTTGCCGGAACGCCGGGAGTGCGTGAGCTGGAGATGAGCAGGTATCTGCCATACTGGAAGTAAAGCTCTTCGAGGTCGGGGTTTGCTGTGGCAGAGTCGGTGTAGAGCTTTAGCTGCACGTCGGTAGGCAGCGCGGCGATGTCGGGTGCCGTCTGGCCGAAATCAATCTCCACTCTGTCAAAAAGGTTCTTGTAGTCCGCGGTGTGGCGCTCCTTGAGGTCGGAATATGATTTTGACGCCGCGCTGTCGATGCGTTTGCGCGCAAGGGTAATGTAGTCGCGTCCCTGAGTGGCGGGATTTTTGTCAAATCCGTTAAAGCTTGTCACATTTGTGAGGATGAGTGTCAGAGTCTTCACACTGGTAGCCTTCAGTTGTCCGGCTGGAGTATCCGAGATGCTTCCGCCTTCGTTGAGCGCCTTGACTATAGTGCGGAAGCGCGTGCCGCGGTCAGGGTCATAGCTATGCTTGTCCCTGCCGCCGTTGTTGTAGTAGACGGGCAGTGAGCTGTATGCCGCATAGCCGGTAGATGTGATTTCGTTGCCCTTGGCGGCCACAGAGTGGGGCAGGCGGCTGTCGAGGCTCACCACAGCGTCAAGTCCGGCGGGGTCGGCAGTGGCGATGCGCACGATTATCACCGAGTCGGGTGCGGAAGCGAAATATTCTGTAGTGATGGGGTAGCCGTTGACGGTATATTTTGCCGAAGCAAGCGAGTTGGAAATGTCAAGCGAGCGCGAATAGTCGGCGGGAGTGTCGTAAGGACGGTTGAGATAATCGACCTTAAGTGTGCCCAGAGGCTGATAGTTGTCAGTATAATGTCCCTGCACCTTTCGCTGCAGCGAGTCGGCGGCGCGATAGTCGCCGCGGTCAAGAGCCGCCCTTATTTCAGGAATAGCCTTGTATGCGTCCGGAGTGGTGACTCCCTTTTCCGGCTCTCCGGTCCAGAGGGTTATGTCGTTTAGCGACAGCTTTTCTCCACGCTGGTCGCCATACACGATAGCTCCGATATTGCCGTTGCCGATAACGAGCGCTTCTTCAAAAAAACGTGCCGGACGGTCATAGCGCAGCACATTGTTGGCGGTAGCCGCGCAGCAAAGGGCGCCGAGGCACAGTGTTGATATTGATTTAAGTTTCATAAGCGGGTGATTTTTGTTCAAAGTTAGCGATAAATCCTTAAATGAGGGTGATTTCGGCGACGATTTGTGACTATCCGGCATTTTCTTCGTATTTTTGTGAGCAAAATAGCTAATAATAATCATTAAGCAACATCCTCACTTAAATTAAATGGGCGAATTTTTTCAAGTGCTCCGGCGGTTTGTGCCGCCATACAAAAAGTATCTTGCACTCAATATTATATTTAACTTTCTGGCGGCTTTTCTCACCCTGTTCTCTTTTGCGGTGATAATGCCGATTCTCGAGATGCTTTTTGAAATCCGCGAGAAGGGCTATGAGTATATCCCTGTCGGCGGAGTGAATATCGGCCGGCTCGCCGATGTTATTGTAAACAATTTCTATTACTATACCCAGCTTGCTATAGAAGCGTGGGGGCCGAGCGTCACCCTCGCACTTCTGGGCCTGATGCTGGTGTTCATGACCGCGCTCAAGACAGGCGCCACATATCTCGCCTCCTACTTCATCATACCTCTGAGGTCGGGTATTGTGCGCGACATACGCAATGATGTCTACGACAAGATTGTGAGCCTGCCGATAGGTTTCTTCACCTCCGAGCGCAAGGGCGACGTCATGGCGAGGATGAGCGGCGATGTCGCCGAGATTGAAAACTCCATAATGTCGTCGCTTGACATGATGTTCAAGAACCCAGTGATGATAATAGTGTGTCTGCTCATGATGGTGTTCATAAGCTGGCAGCTGACTATATTCGTGCTCGTGCTGCTGCCGATTGCGGGCATGGCGATGGGGCGCATTGGCAAGAGCCTCAAGCGCAAGAGCCTTGAAGGGCAGCAGCAGTGGGGCAAGATAATGAGCAATATCGAGGAAACCCTCGGCGGACTGCGCATCGTCAAGGCATTCAATGCGGAGTCCAAGGTGGAAAAGCGATTTCATGAGGACACCCAGCTATTCTATAAGCTATCCAACAGAGTTGCGCGCCGTCAGAGCCTCGCCCACCCCATGAGTGAATTTCTGGGAACTCTCACCATAGCGATTGTGCTCTGGTTTGGCGGTTCGCTGATTCTCAACCACAGCGCCGGCATCGACGCGCCGATGTTCATTTATTATATGGTGATATTCTACAGCATCATCAATCCGGCCAAAGACCTTTCCAAAGCGATGTACTCCGTGCAGAAGGGACTTGCCTCCCTGGAGCGTGTCGACAAGATTCTGTCGGCGCGCAATCCTATAGCGGACCCGCCTCATCCCAAGCCTCTGCCCGAGGATTGCGGCGAGGTGCACTACGAGCACGTCACTTTCGGCTATGACCCGGAAGTGCCGGTTGTCAGGGACGCCAGTCTGCTGATACGTCCGGGAGAGACGGTTGCACTCGTCGGTCAGAGCGGCAGCGGCAAGTCCACGCTCGCCGACCTGCTGCCGAGATTCTATGACGTGAACGGCGGCAGCATAAAAATCGGCGGAAGGGACATCCGCGATATGCGCGTGCACGATGTGCGCTCGCTTATGGGCAATGTCAATCAGGAGGCGATACTCTTTAACGACACATTCTACAATAACATCACTTTCGGAGTGCCCCATGCTACCATGGCTCAGGTCATCGAGGCCGCCAAGGTTGCCAACGCCCATGATTTTATCATGGCATCCGAACACGGCTACGACACCAATATCGGCGACCGAGGCTGCAAGCTCTCCGGAGGTCAACGTCAGCGCATATCCATAGCGCGCGCCATTCTCAAAAATCCTCCTATACTCATTCTTGACGAAGCCACTTCTGCCCTTGACAGCGAGAGCGAGCACCTGGTACAGCAGGCTCTCGACCGTCTAATGAAGGACCGTACAACACTTGTAATAGCTCACCGCCTGTCCACAATCCGCAATGCCACGCAGATTTGCGTGATGAATGAAGGCGAGATAGTTGAGCGCGGCACTCATGACGAGCTCCTTGCTCTAAACGGCTTCTACACCCGCCTCGTAGAGATGCAAAGCGTCAACTCCTGACAATGAATATGAATACTGACAGACGACTCGGCGTGGTAGATGCCCTCAGAGGCTTTGCGCTTCTCGCCATTGTGCTTCTGCACAACCTTGAACACTACAATATCTTCTGGGCGCAGCTTAATGAACCTGAATGGCTTAAAGCGATAGACAGGTATGTGTATGATGCAATCTTCTTTGTGTTTGCAGGGAAGGCCTACGCCACATTCTCGCTGCTGTTCGGCTTCAGTTTCTACATACAGATGCGCAACGCCCGCGCCCGCGGATGTGACTTCCGCTCGCGTTTTGCATGGCGTATGCTGCTTTTGGCAGGTTTTTCGCAGTTCCACGCGCTTTTCTACAACGGCGACATTCTGCTTCTTTATGCCGTGTGCGGTATTATTCTGATTCCGGCATCTGGGTGGAGCAACCGCACGGTTGCCATAGTAGCCGCCGTGCTCATGCTTCAGCCTTATTGCTGGGGAAAGATTGTATATGCGTTTTTCAATCCGGAGTATATAGACAACAACTCGCAGTTTATTCAATTTGCGGCTTCTGCCGAAGAGGTGGGGCGCAATGGAAATCTATGGCAGACTTTGGGCAATAACATATGGAACGGTCAGCTTTACAGCAATTTCTGGCAGGTAGAGGCGGGAAGGCTGTTTCAGACTCCCGCGTTGTTTCTTCTCGGCATGCTTGCCGGTCGCCTGGAGCTGTTTGTGAAATCCGCACGCAGCGCCGCTTTCTGGCGCAGGGCACTGATGCTGTCAATCCCTGCGGCGTGCTGTTTTTACCTGCTGAACCGCCTTGTCACTCCGTCTATCGAAAATGTCACGATACTCTCCTATTACAGCATAGCTGTGCCGATGCTCTACAACTTCGCTTTCATGGTGGTGCTCGTGTCGGCATTCGTGCTCCTGTGGTTTCGCAAGGATAATGCCGGCTACTCCTGGCAGTCATTCATAATTCCCTACGGCAAGATGAGCCTTACCAACTATATCGGTCAGTCGATCATCGGGGTTGCCATATATTATCACTGGGGGCTGAACATGTGGAATGTGGCAGGCTCCGCGATGTCAGTCGCCATAGGGGTGGCAATCTTCATGCTGCAGCTCGCATTCAGCCTTATGTGGCTCAAGAATCATGCGCAGGGACCGCTGGAGAGGCTCTGGAAACGCGGCACCTGGCTCGGCGCCCGCCGCGCTCCCGCCGTATCGCAATAGTTTCCTAACGCATTAAAAATTTGGTTATTTCAAGGGGTATGTATAATTTTGTCACCGTGGTAATAATTACAAGGGTGACAAAAGATGAAATTCTACAATCGAACAAAGGAAATAGAAGAACTGAAGAGGATACAAAAGCGTGCCTTTGAATCGCGGTCGAGGATGACTGTTATTACGGGGCGGCGGCGTATCGGCAAGACATCGCTTGCGTTGCATGCCACAAAAGGCGAGCACCCTACCGTGTATCTGTTTGTCAGCAGAAAGAACGAGGCAGCGCTATGCGAGGAGTTTGCAGGGCTGGTATCTAATGCCCTCTGCTGCTATGTGCCACCGGAAATTAAGACCTTCAAGTCGCTTTTTCAATTGTTGATGGAGCTATCTAAAACACGCAGTTTCAATCTGATTATCGACGAGTTTCAAGAATTTTTCAATATTAATCCGTCGGTGTTCAGCGATATGCAGCATATATGGGATATTTACCGTGGCGATACGCGCATGAATCTATTGCTGATGGGTTCGGTGTATTCAATGATGTATAAGATTTTTGAGAATTACCACGAGCCTCTTTTTGGCAGGGCGGATGCGAATATTAGGTTAAGCGGTTTTGGTACTGATACCATAAAAGAGATTATGAACGATTTTCGTCCGGACTACACAAACGAAGATTTGCTCGCATTTTATAGCATAACAGGCGGAGTGCCGAAATATATTGAGCTCTTGTGCGAGGACACCGATTTGTCTGTCGATGGGATGATTAATTATGTCGTCAGAGAGAATTCCTTGTTTATTAATGAAGGGCGAAACCTTTTGATTGAAGAGTTTGGCAAAGATTACGGATTGTATTTTTCAGTGTTAAACTGTATTGCTTCAGGCATCAACTCGCAGGGGGCGATAGAGGACGCTCTTGGAGGAGTGACAGTAGCAGGACATTTGAAGCGATTGATTGAGGATTATTCGTTAATCAAGCGAGTGCGGCCTATTATGTCGAAACCGCGCTCACAGAATGTGCGCTATGAGATATCCGACAATTTCCTGAAGTTCTGGTTCAATTACTTTGACCGCAACCAGACATTGGTCGAGCTCAACAACTTCGAGCGTCTGCGCCAAATCGTTATGTCGGATTATCCTACATTCTCTGGGCATGTTCTTGAAAAATGGTTTCGTTTGAAGATGATGGAAACCCATGAGTATTCCGAAATAGGCGCTTGGTGGGAACGAAAGAAAGGCAAGGAGGCAAACGAGATAGATATTATTGGTATCAGGACTGACGGCAATACCGCGACAGTGGCAGAGGTGAAGCGGCAGCGTCGCAATTACGACCACAAGCTGTTCATGGAAAAAGTAGAGGCAGTCAAAACAGCTTTCTTATCAAAGTACGTGGTAGAAACCAGATTGTTTACACTGGAGGATATGTGATAGGAAAGATGCGGCCGTATCGCAATAATTTTTTTATAAAAAGCGGGTCATTTTGTAATTTTGTGGTTGCGGCGCACAATTATGTGTGGTTTTTGTGCGTTTTGCTTGCACTATGATACGAAAAACTTTCATTCTCACGCTTTTGGCGGCAGCGTTGCCGCTTTTGCTCGGCGGCTGCCGCGGAGCGCGTCTTTCTGTCGCTGACGAGCAGATGGAGCGCGGGGAATATTATGAGGCTGCGCGCACTTACCGCAAGATTTACAATAAGCTCAAGAAACCCTCGGAGCGCTCGCTCCGCGCAGAAGTGGCATATAAGCTCGGCAACGCGCATTCGCGCCTGAGCCAGAGCGCCCGCGCCGCGGGAGCATACCGCAACGCGCTTCGTTACGGTCACCCTGATTCTCTCCTCTATCGCCATATCGCGCAGGCTCTGCATGCTGACGGCAAGTATGCTGAGGCTGCGGACGCCTATCGCCAGTATCTCATGCTCGCCCCGGGTGATGCAATAGCCAGAACCGGATTAAAAGGGGCTACGGACGCGGCGCGGATGAGGCAGCACCCTACGCGCTATAAAGTAGCCAACGCCAAGCTGTTTAATTCGCGGCGAAGCGATTTCTCGCCTCAGATTCAGGGCGACAAGCTTTATTTCACCACCACCAACGAAAAGGTGACCGGCGACGCCCACAGCGAGGTGACCGGCATAAAGCGCGGCGATGTGTGGGAGGTGTCGAAGGATGAGCAGGGCAAATGGCAGCGACCGGAGCCGGTGAAAGGCGAGCTGAACAGCGTTGCCGACGAAGGAATAATCAGCTTTTCGCCTGACGGTCGCACCATGTATCTCACCCGCGCCCTCAGGCGCAGCGATGCCGACACGAAGGTGGAGATTGTGACATCGGCGCGCAGCGACGCCTCATGGGGAGAGGCCAGGAGGTTTGACCTTATAGAGGACACCGTGGCCAACTATGGTCACCCGTCTGTCGACCCAACCGGCACATACATCTATTTCACCTCCGACCGCGGCGGCACCCACGGCAGCTACGATATATGGCGCATGCGCCTTGACGCCACTGCCGGCACACTCCCCGAAAACCTCGGTCCGTCAATCAATACCTCCGGCAGGGAGATGTTTCCATACGCCTACAGCGACAGCATACTCTATTTCGCTTCTGACGGACATCCCGGCATGGGCGGTCTTGATATTTTCCGCGCCACTCTCAATCCCGGAGGCGGCTGGAAGGTGGAGAATATGGGTGTGCCGCTCAACTCGCAGGCCGATGACTTCGGCATAACGTTTTTTCCCGGCCGCAATGCGGGCTATTTCAGCAGCGGCAGGGCTGACGCGCGCGGCTATGACCATATATTCTCATTCGAGCTTCCCGATCTTGACATAAGCATAAGCGGCTATGTCACCGACCTTGAGGAGGAGCCGATTGCCGGCGCACGCATACGCATTATAGGGCGCGACGGCTCAAACCGGCGCGCTGTGAGTCGCGACGACGGCTCTTTCTCCTTCACCCTCGAGCGCGGAGTGAGCTATCTCATGCAGGCGGGAGCCAAGGGATATCTCAACGCCCGCCAGGAGTTTACTGCCGACAGCGCCGAGGAGGACGCGGCATACGAGGTTGACTTCATGCTTGCATCGCTGACATCACCCAATGTGGTGGAGAATATATTCTACGATTATGACAAGGCGACTCTGCGCCCCGAATCGGCTCTGGCGCTCGACTCGCTTGCTACTCTGCTTAAAGAAAACCCGTCGATAACTGTGGAGATGTCGTCGCACACCGACCGCGTAGGCTCCGACGCCTACAATAACGCTCTCTCGGAGCGCCGCGCCAAATCGGTGGTGGACTATCTTATCGCCGCTGGCATATCGCCGGAGCGCCTGCAGTGGAAAGGCTACGGCAAGACGCGCCCGAAGAGTGTGACAAAGAGAATCGCGCGCCTGTATCCGCAGTTTCCAGAAGGGCAGGTTCTCGACGAGGAGTATGTCAGCAGCCTCAGCGATGAGGACCGCGCCGCAGCCGACCAGATAAACCGGCGCACGGAGTTTAAGGTAACGTCAACTGATTTTGAACTGCCGCTCTGATAGATATGAAACAGCGATTTCGCACACCGGTCACTCCGCTTGCCCTGAAGGGCACAGTCAGCCACACAACTCCGCTGCTGATGCTCGGCAGTTGCTTTGCCGCCAACATCGGGGCGCGGCTGCAGCGCGAGCTCTTTGATGTGTGCGTGAATCCGTTCGGCACTCTCTACAATCCCGCAAGTATAGATGAGGCGGTGCGGCGGCTCGTCTCCGGTGCACCGTTCACGGATAATGATATAACCGTGCGCGACGGCATCTGTCACTGTTGGCACTGCCACTCCTCGCTGTCATCATCCACCGGAGCCGAAGCGCTGCTTCAGTCGCTCAATACTAAGCTGGAGGCGGCAACCGCTTTTGCAGCCCGGACGCAGGTGGCGGTTCTCACTTTCGGCTTCAACAGAGTTTACCGTCTGTCCAGCAACGGCATGATTGTCGCCAACTGTCACAAGTTTCCCGCATCCACATTCATTGAGGATAATCTCGGACTTGATGCCTGCATACAATATATATCCTCGACTGTCGACGCGCTGCGGCGGCTTAATTCCGGCATGAAGATAATCCTCACCGTCAGCCCGGTGCGCTACACCGGCTACGGACTCCATGCGAGCGCCATCGGCAAGGCCACGCTGCTGCTCGCCTGCGAGAGCGTTGCGCAAAGCAGGGAGGGGATAATCTATTTTCCGTCATACGAGGCGCTTAATGACGACCTGCGCGACTATCGCTTCTACGCCGCGGACATGAAGCACCCCAGCGAAGTGGCGGTCGACTACATTTACGATATATTTGCGGAATCCTTTTTTGACGACCGCACGGTCGCCATTGCAAATAAAGCGGCGCGGCTCAGTGCGCGCCTCGCTCACAGGCCGCTGTGTGCTGACGGCGAGGCTCTATCCTCATTCCGCAGGTCCACGCTCGAACTCGCCGATGCGCTGTCACGAGAATACCCTGAAATAATCCCCCAGATAAGCAAAATCATAGCACCATGACATATAATCTTGACGAAATAGCCTCGATAATAAAGGCTAAGGCTCCAGACAACCCCAAAATGCCTGTTTCTGTGCTGCTGACCGACAGCCGCTCGCTCACATATCCGGAGCGCACACTCTTCTTCGCGCTCGAAACCCGCAATAATGACGGCCACCGCTATATGCGCGACCTGTATGACAAAGGCGTGAGGAGTTTTGTTGCCCGCTATGTACCTCAGGATATGGCTGATGCCGCCGATGCGGATATTCTGATTGTGCCTGATGTGGTCAAGGCTCTCCAGGCGATAGCCCGCAACCACCGCACCCGCTTCGACGCTCCGGTGATAGGCATCACCGGCAGCCGTGGCAAGACCACTGTCAAGGAGTGGATCTATCAGCTGCTCGTCGACGATTACAACATAGTGCGCAGCCCCCGCAGCTATAATTCGCAGATAGGTGTGCCCCTGTCGATATGGGAGATGAACGACGACACCACCCTAGGTGTTTTCGAGGCGGGCATCTCGCTTCCGGGCGAAATGACGGCTCTCCAGTCGATTATCCGCCCAAATATCGGCATTATAACCAATATCGGCGCCGAGCATGCCGACGGTTTCAGCTCTCTGGCGTCGAAGTGCGATGAAAAGGCGATATTGCTCCGCGACTGCGACTGCATCATATACTG
Organism: Paramuribaculum sp.; assembly: GCA_029052015.1. Classification (GTDB taxonomy): domain Bacteria; phylum Bacteroidota; class Bacteroidia; order Bacteroidales; family Muribaculaceae; genus Paramuribaculum. Next base: position 21,723 of record JAIDJW010000090.1, read on the forward strand.
TGGCGACGACCCGGTGATAAGCGAGGCTGTTGCCGAGGCGTGCATTACCGCAAAGGAGATTGCGTGGTCAACTGTCGACAGCGACCGCCCGCTTTATATCTCCACAATCACCCGCCACCGCGAGAACACACGCATTGACTACTCCTATCTCCGCGCCGACGGCTCGATAACAATTCCATTCACCTCCGACGCCGACATCCAGAACGCTATCCACTGCCTCGCGGTGATGCTCTACCTCAACCGCCCGGCAGATGTGACAGCCGCGAGGATGGAGACTCTTTCGCCGGTCGGCACCCGTATCCAGGTGATGGAGGGTGTAAACAACAGTCTGGTGGTTTACGACGCATACACCTCCGACCTCAATTCCCTCTCGCCGGCCCTTGACTTCATGGCCCGCCGGCGCACCCGCTCCCGCGGCACAACCGCTATCATCAGCGATGTGATGCACGAAACCCTCGAGCCCTCCAAGCTCTACCGCGAGGTTGCCGAACTGCTTTACAGCAAGGGCGTTGAGCGCGTCATAGGTATCGGCGACGAGATTAGCCGCCACAGCAGATATTTCAACGCCGACAGCCGCTTCTTCCCCTCCACCTCGTCATTTCTCGCCGAAATGAGCGCCGGAGATTTCGAGCGCGAGCTTATACTCGTCAAGGGAGCGGCGCAGTTCCACTTCGAGCTCATAGCCGAGATGCTTGAGGCGCGCCGCCATGAGACAGTGCTCGAGGTCAATCTCGACTCGATGGTGCACAATTTCAACACCTTCCGCGCCATGCTGCGCCCCACCACCGGCATAGTGTGCATGGTCAAGGCGTCGGGCTACGGCGCCGGCTCCTACGAGCTCGCCAAGACTCTTCAGAGCCAGGGCGCGGCTTATCTTGCCGTGGCTGTGCTCGACGAGGGCGTTGAGCTGCGTCAGGCAGGCATCACCATGCCTATCATGGTGATGAATCCGCGTGTGGTAAACTACAAGACCATGTTTGCCTACAATCTTGAGCCGGAAATCTACAGCTTCGATATTTTGCGCGAAATAATAGCCGAGGCAGAGAAATACGGCATGGTAGACTATCCGGTGCACCTCAAGTTTGACACCGGCATGCACCGTCTCGGCTTCACGGAGACCGATCTGCCCGAACTGATTACTCTCTTCAGGCATCAGAAGGCGGTCAGGGCCAAGTCGCTCTTCAGCCATCTCGCAACAGCCGACTGTCCGGACCTCAACGACTACACCCTGATGCAGCTCACAACCTTTGACAAATGGTGTGCGGCATTTGAAAAAGCATTCAGCTACAAGATAATGCGCCATATACTCAACACCGCGGGCATAATCCGTTTCCCGCAGTATCAGTACGACATGGTGCGCCTCGGCATCGGCCTCTACGGCATTCCCGTGCTCAACGACGGCAGCGAGTCGGAGCTTCGCCAGGTGTCGTCGCTCCACACCGTCATCATCTCCATAAAGGACTGGCCCGCAGGCACGCCGATAGGCTACGGCTGCAAGGGCAGGGTCGATCGTCCCTCGCGCATCGCCACACTTCCCGTAGGCTATGCCGACGGCATAGACCGGCATCTCGGCAACGGCGGCATGAAAGTGTGGATCAACGGCCACCGCTGCCCCACTATAGGCAATATATGCATGGATGCCTGCATGATAGACGTTACCGACGCTGACTGCGAGGTTGGCGACCGCGTGGAGATATTTGGCGACAATGTGCCTGTGTCCGAGCTCTCCGATGCTCTCGGTACCATACCCTACGAAGTGCTCACCTCAGTGAGCCAGCGCGTCAAGCGCGTCTACTTCCGCGAGTAAGGCGAATTAAGCCATCTGGCGGTTGCGAGATAATAGCGCGAGAATCAGCTGCAGGCGTAATATCGCTGCGAAGCAGCGCACCCTTGCGGGGTGTGACCTGCATATTAGCGGCAGCGCCGCAAATAGGTGCGTTAGCACCGTTTCAGATGTAGCCACAAGCTGCGCGGTGCAGCGCACCGCGCAGCTTGTGGTAAAAGATTCGTTTAAGAGGATTTGCTACAGCGTAGCAATTCTGTAGGTGGATAGATTTGTTGCGCTGCAACAATTTTTCGTGAATTACCGATACCCCAAGCTGCGCGCAGCTCTGCCGCGCTTGCTTGGGGCTACACCTGACACGCCGCTATGCGGCTCCTTGCGGCTCTGCCGCTTGCCTCCTCTCTTCTCGCGACCCCAAGGGGTCTTGAAGGGAGGGGGCTACACCGTCAGGATTCCCGGCGGCAAGGCGGTGAAAGTAAGAATCTAAGAGTTTAGGGGCGGTTACAAACCGCCGCTCCATATATTAAAAGGCGGGTGGCGCGTGTGCGCCATCCGCCTTTTTGCATTCTTTATTTCACTTCCACGCTCTCGCCGGGGGTGGAGAGGCAATGGACCGTGGTGAGGTCGGCAGGTATGCTGTCGGTGAATGCGCAGGCTTCGTCCTTGTACTGCCAGAAGTGCATGGGGAAGAACTGACCGACCTTAATGGCTTTGAGAAATTCGAGCGCTCCGGCTCCGAAGTCGGTGCCCTGGCGGGGATCGACGGGGAACATGGCGATGTCTACAGCCGGATTTTCGGAGGCGATGCGGTTGAGGGCCTTGGTGAAGAGGGTCTGGGCGTGCTGCACCTCGCGAGGGGTGGATTCGTCCTTCCAGTGCCATGAGTTGAGGTCGCCGGCATGGAAAATCTTTTTGCCGTCGGCGGTAGTGACCATGAAGCTGACTCCTTCGTCGGTGGAGGGGTAGGCTTTGACGGTGATGCCGCCGGGTAGGGTGTCGATGGTGTCGCCGGGGCTCATTCCTGCCACATCGAGGGTGGAGGGAATAAGCTGCGCGGGCACGTCGTTGGAGATTACATATACGCGCTTGTGGTTTTGCGCCATCTCGAAGATGCCGTCGTTGAAGTGGTCGTGATGCCGGTGGCTCACAAGGAATATCACATGGGCCTGGGGGTTGTGTCCGAGGATTTTATGAAGTGCGTGCGAGGGGTCGCGGCAGTAGTCAAACACCAGCACCACATCGGGCAGCTGAACCGCAAAGCCGCTATGGTCTAAATAAGTTACTTTGGTCATATCCTGAATGATTTTGGTTATTTTCAAGATATAACAAGCGGGCGGGGAGTGATGTTCGCGTGGCGGCGGGGTGGGTCAGCGTCTGTAGCTGGAGAGTATGCCGTCGACAAACATGAGGTATATGCCGTTTTCGTAGCTCCAGATTTCGCGCAGCACGCTGTGGTCGGGGCGCCGGCTCACTTTTGCGGGCGAGCCGAGGGCGAGGCGGCATTCGTCGAGGGTCATGCCGGGGCTGACGCGGTTGTTGATGATATTGGTCCACACCTCGTCGGTTATCGCCGGATAGCGCAGGCGCGGGTCGGTGAATGAGAAGAGTTTGCTGAATCCGCGGGGCGCCTTGAGGTTTGACCCTACGGACATGAAGAGCGCGAAGGTGACTCCGCGCGAGTCGGTCATTATAAGCTTGACGGGGTAGACGGAGTTGCCGGGCAGCACTTCCTTGACCGTCACGGGCACATATTTCTGTCCGGTGAACGACTGGTCGCCGAGGTCGTACCACATCGGGGTCAATATATAATAGGTGTTGCCGAGCACGCGGGTCCTTACCGAGTCGACCACGCTAAGCTCGACCGTAAAGGGTATCTCCATGACTTTGCGCTCGCTCAGGGAGGCGAGTGAGCCGTCGCTGCGATAGGTCATGGGGGCGCCGGAGGAGTCGGTGAAGCGCATCTCTACCTGCGGCTCGCCGGTGATGGTGAGCGATTCGGTGGCGCCAGACCAGGCGATTGCATCGCCGGGGTGTAGCGCCGGTGCTCCGGGGTCGAATATCAGGCTGATGCGGGAGTCGGTGACGCAGAAGCGCTTGCCGGGCTGCCACGCCGCGGGGGGCTGTCCGCCGATGTCGGCGAGAAAGGAGATTTCGCCGGCATTGTGCGCCGGCTTTTTCTCAATCTCGGTGGCGGTGATTCTGGGTGTGCTCTCCACGCCGGTGAAGCATGAAGAGCACACCGCCGCAGGCAGTAGCGCCAGGGCGATAATCGCCGCTTTGCTTTTACTTCGCATCTGCGGGCTCAATGCCGAGGTTGTGATAGATAAACGAGTATATGTCGGTGTACTCGTCGATGACTTTGGTCATCGGCTTGCCAGCTCCGTGTCCGGCATTAGAGTCGATGCGTATGAGCTTGGGAGCGCTGCCGGTGTCGGCCGCCTGAAGAGTCGCGGCATATTTGAAGGAGTGGGCGGGCACAACTCGGTCGTCGTGGTCGGCGGTTGTGACCATAATGGCAGGGTAGGGGGTGCCGTCGTTGCGGATGTTGTGGAGCGGCGAGTAGTCGAGTAGATATTTTGCCATTTCGGGAGAGTCGGCGCTGGTTC
>JAIDJW010000091.1 GCA_029052015.1 Paramuribaculum sp.
ACAGGGTGCCGGTTGCGGGAGTGAGTGTGATTCCGGGGGTAGTGGTGTAGTAAATCTCGTACTCGCCGGCAATCTCGACCTCGGGAGTGATGTACACGATTACCTTGCCGGGCTTCGAGTCGTCGATATCGAATTTCACTCTGCCGCTGATTCTGTCGCCGGGAGCGGGAGCCTCAGCGCCGGCAACCTTCACGAGCTTGTAGGCCACAGAGCTTTCAGCCTTGCCTTCAACCCTGGCGGTGGCATATACAATCATAGTGCTTTCAACGGCAAACGGTGCTGTATATGTATTGACAGTGGCATCCTCGCTTGTCCACCAGTGGATTATGCTGCCTTCCTCCGCGCTGATGCTGACCATGCTTGACTCAGCGCCCTCCTGGGGGGTTATTACAGGCGCGGCGGTCTCCTCTTTCTTGGTGAGCTTGATGTGGGTGTGCACGCTCTCGCGCTCGTTGAGTGCCTGAGCTACGGCGTGAATCTGCTCCACGCTCTCTGTCACGAGGAATGGTTCGCCGTAAGTAAACCAGTTGATGTCGTCATAGCTGTAGCGGATCACTGTTGACGGACGCGGGTCGCTGACCTCGAGAGTCACGAGAGCTCCGCGCAGGAACTCGGTCTCATATTCTCTGGTGTCGGCGTCCTTGACAGGTGTCAGCTCGTTGCCGTTGATTTTCACGCTCACCCTTGCGGTCTGTGCGATTTTCTCAACCTCGGTGGCCCAGAGCTGTGCTGTGCCGTTAGCGTCGAGCATAACGAATCCGGTGATGTCATACATGCCTCCGTCCTCGAGGGTAGACGCTCCGGCAGTGGTGCCGAGGATATCGAGCATGAGAGCGTGGGGCGCTCCCTGATGCGATGTTCCGGTGACAGTCCATTTAGCGGCGTCGGCTTCAGAGTCGCCCTCTGCTGCGGTAGCTGCTGCTGCCTGCACGTTGGCGCTGTGGAGCTTGACATATCTGCGTGCGTTGTGCTCGCTGATTGAAGTCACGCTGTCGGGAGTGAATGTTATTTCATTCCATGCAGGATCCTTTTCTGATGTGCTTGCGGGGAACAGGCGTCCGGCCTCTGCCTTGCCGCAGATATTGCCCTCGAGCTTGTCATATCTGATCACGAAGTCGGTGAGATAGCCGCCGGTCTTGTAGGCATCGGCATCCCATTCGGTGTCGGTGTTGTAGATAGGCAGATAGTGTCCTACCGCTCCGCGCACCATCATCCATTTGCCTCCGAGCGCCACAACAGCCACATTGCCGTTGAAGTGATATAGTCTGTCCTGCTCGCCCTGGTTGATGAAGTTGAGCAGATAGGTCAGCTCACGAGAGCTCTTGATGAATGTGCGTGTAACCACGGCGCTGGGTGTCTTGCCCGGCTCTGCGGCAAAAGCCATCACCACCGCGCGGTCCTGACCCTCGGCGAAGTCGAGGGTTATCTCCTCGCCTGCGGTGTATTTCTTGCGGGTGTCGGCATCGGCGTTGTCAAGCGGGTTTTTGCCGTTTACGCTGTAGTATATCACAGCTCCGGGGTCGGCCGACATCTTGACTTTGAGAGTGTGGCCGCCTTCCTGAATGTCGGCAGAGGCGAGCTCGTTGTTGTTTTCGTTCTCTGTCAGGAATACCGAGGGAGCAGCCACAGTGCCGGAGCCCTTGAAGCTGATCGGGGCGATTGCGAAGTGTCCCTCCTCGCCGTCGCGCAGCACAATGCCGGTAATGTTGTAGCTTGCGCCCTCCGCGTAAGCAGGCACCCATCCGCCGCGTGTGCTGAAGATGTCGAAGCTCATGCGCACCGGAGTTGCTATGTCGAGTGTATATGTGTCGGTGGCATCGTCATGGTTCACCTTCACGCCTTCGAATGTGTAGTAGCGCATGCGGTTCTGGTCGTTCACAGTCACCTTGCTGAAATAGTGGTCGCTGCTTGCGTCGTCATATCCAACGGCTACAGTCAGCGGCTGCACCTTGGTGGAGTCGGATGCTATGTCATAGTTCACAGCCACTGTGCGGGCAAACGAGGTTGTGTTGCTGCGCAGGTTGCCGAGGCTTGTCAGCTCCGGCACAAGAGCGATGCCGCTTATCACGTCGCCGGCTCTGAGCTCACGCTCTCCGCCCTCGGCCGCTTCGTCCTTGACCTTGGGCTGCTCCCAGTGGTTGGCGTTGTACACCAGCAGGTAGTTCATGCTGTTGAGACCGCCCTGGCCGGCCGACACGCCGTCCTTGTAGTCGCGAAGATACAGATAGTTGGGGGTGCGCTTCACCACTATGGCGTCGCCTGTGAGCTGATAGTGGGTGGCGATGCCGGCAGCCTCGTCAACAGCCTCGGCCTTGAGAGCGCCGGTGGTCTCGAAGAGGTCCTTCTTCTCGGCGCCGGTGGTCTCGTCGATAAACACCTTCTTGAAGTCGGCGATGCTTGCCACCTCAATGGCGTTGTGGCGTGTGATTCGGAGTGTGGCAGGCTCGGTGCTCCACAGACCGTCGGCGCTCTTGGCGTAGACATACAGCTCGCACACGTCGCGGAAATGCTCGTCGCCCAGCTCAATGCCCTCCTCAGGCACGGCTGTGAGCGCCTCCATGTCGGTCGGCTCCTCATTAATGCAGTAGAAATAGCTCATTCCCTCCTCGGGCGCAACTGTCACGGTCACTGTTTTAGAGATAGCCTCGATGTCGCCCTCAACAGGGTTGGGGGCGAGGAGCACCGGCTTGGTCGGGCAGGGGAGCACCTTGGCGGTGGGGAAGATGGCGGTCTTGCCGTTTACCTGACCCACATAGCCTTCTATGCACCAGTGGGTGCCTGCAGCGGAGTTGAACATCTCTCCGGTAAAGTCTGCGGGATTATCGCAGGCCACCAGACGCGAGTAGATAAGGTACTTGGCGCCGTCCTTGTCCTCAACCTCATTGTTTGCGGCGAGCCAGCGCACATTGCGCAGACGCACCTTGCGGTTGAAGTCGGTAACGGGCTTTTCGGCAGTGGGTGTGGTGGTTAGTTTCTCCACATCTGGTGCGGTGAAGCTGTAGTCGGCAATGACGGTCGCATCCTTGAGGAAGCTGCGGTGTGCGTCACTGATAACTATTTCGGGAGAGCCGTAATTGTAGCGGAAAGTGCCCACGAGGCCGCTTGCTCCAATCTTTGTTCCCGCCTTGTATGATTCAGGCAGCGCTGTGCCCTGACTCACAATCTTGATAGCGTTGCCTTTAGTATCGGTTACGTAAGCATACCAGGTTGCTATTGCTGAACCCTCGTCAACTCTGGTCTGATAAACTCCGTTTATTGTAAGCTCGCTGTTGTTTGTCACAACGAATTCCTTGCCGGTGTTTTCGGGCTTGATGATGTCGGCAAGATTGTTGAAGCGCTGCGCGTCTATAAGCTCGATAAATGCCTGGGCGGTGTTGCTCTTGGTAGTATTGTCAGTATATACGCCAGCCTGCAGAAGCACGCGGGCATTCTTTACATAACTGTTTTCGAGCATCTGGCGTGTGATGGTGATTCTTTCACCGCTGTTTCTGAGATAGCTTGCATTGCCGAAGGCATAGCCTACATCTGTTGTGGTATTGTCTGTTGCGAGGAAGTAATATGCCGGTCCATCGCTTGTGACGGTTAGGTCAAGCTGGTCTATCATCCTGAATATGCCGCCCTCAAACGCTCCCTGTCCGCCTTCTGCAAGGGTCATTCGTGGAGCCGACGGCGCTTTCACTTTGTCGGAAGGATCCCAGATTATAGACAGTTTATCAAAGCCGGTACCTTGCGAGGCATAGAAGGTGTGGGATGTTTTTGGGTTATTATACTCTTTTTTATACGTAGTGTTTTTTGACCAGTAATTTGAGGAGTTTTCATATTTATCATCGTAATTGATGTAACTGATATTGGGTTTTGTGGTAAGAATACCGGCTGCGGCTGTGCAGTCAAACAGTTCCTTATTTATCACACCACCGTTTTGTGTGGTGATTGTGAACCGGGAATTGGCATAAATATATGCCCAGGTAGAAGTTATGTTGACCGGTCCGTCCATTGTGATGATTATGGCGTCATTATTGTTTGGCGCTTTGGGGATAAAGACCAGTCTCTTGACGTTATTGTATTGGGTGCCCGACTGAAATGCTTTTTTTACAAGAGTTCCGTTGTCATCATAATAAACATCAAGAGTTCCATCTATGATTCCGTCCCGGCTATATATTGTCAGACGGTTTTGGCGTGTAAGGGTGGCTGATGCCGGATCGGAGGCAGATTTGTCTGTAGGATTATACGCCCAGTAATAGAGCTTGCCCCCCTCGGAGACGGTCACTTTATTTAGGCTGCCGATAGGTGTGGATTTTATGCCTGCCGCCTCTGCTTCTTCGCCGACCGGAAACTCGGTAAGAGTTTCGCCTGCGGGTACAATAGTGTAATAAATTGTAGAGCCGTTCAGTTCAGAGCTGCCTCCATTAGTGAAATACATTTCGGTGGAGTTCTCAAATTCGGCAGCTCCGGAAGTTACAGATGATCCCCCGATAAATAGAAGCGGTGTAGGGATACTGCTTTTTTCCAAAACAACTTCGAGTTTTGAGAATCTAACAGCAGTCGTGGCATAATCTGTGCCGGAAGATATTTTAGTGAGATATGATATGCTACCTCCTAAAGCTGATCCATAATTGAACTGATCAGGTATTGAGAAAGTGACTGAACTCTTCTTATTGTTTTCGTCACATTTCCATGTAGTATACTGAAACATTAGATTCGAAGCGGGTTCAGGAAGTTCCAGTTCCGGAAGGTTTAATGTCTCACCATTGGCTCCTCTAATATTTCTTGTGTAAGCAGTATATGTTGCGGTCATATACAATTTTGAGCTAGGAGTGGCTGCATAATTGCCGAAAAATCGGATTTCCTTGATGTAATAACCCCCTGTCGGATCGGAAATTGTAAACTTGTTGCGACCAAAAAGGTTCAAACCTCCTGGTTTATAAAGATTACCTTTAAAGCCTCCTATGTTGCTGACAGGGTTATTAATTCCGCTGGCATCAATATCAATGCTTAGATTGGCGTTTTTGATCGAGCTGACCTCGTAAAATGGGAACGTGTAACTATCCCTGTTATCGCCTGTGAGATGAACCGTAGTTAAGGGATCTTTGCCGGAATTTGGTTTTCCAGTCGCATCAAATTCAACACCGTCGGTAGTAAGTATTGAAATAGTTTTGGTTTGCTGTGCTTTTGCGCCGGGTGGGGCAAAAGCGAGCAGGGTTAGTAACAAAAGTAACAGTTTTTTCATAAATTCCTGTATTTTTGATTGGTTAATAAAAAAGTGAATTTACATGATTAATTATGGATCGGCGCTTTTTAAGCGCCGTATGCTACAGTCGGCGGTTGATAATCGCGAAGCGGTTTGCTTGCAAAGACACCGGCGCTCCAAATCGCCTACGAGCCATAGGGGGTAGCTGCAGCGCAGCCAAGCGGTGCAGAGCACCGTTTCAGATGTAGCCACATGCAAGCGGTGCTGCGCACCGCGCAGCTTGTGGTAAAAGGTCCGTTTAATGGGTGTTGCTACAGCGTAGCAACTCTGTGTGTGGCTGATTTGCTGCTCTGCAGCAATCTCCAGGG
>JAIDJW010000092.1 GCA_029052015.1 Paramuribaculum sp.
GCTTTATATTTCCTGTAACAAGATATGCCTCCTCTACACTCATCGCTACTTCATAAAAAAACTACATCATCGGTATCTGGGAAATAACTTTCATCCGCTTGAATGCGAACTGTACTCATTCCAAAATCAATAAAAACAGAAATGAGGTTGTCGACGAGCGATGTAGTGAATTTGAATTTGGCACGGGAAAGCACATCTTTGTATTCGTTTATGATTTCTTCGTTGTAAAGCGGCGTTATAATCCCGGAGAGCACAGCACTGATTACTCGTGAAGGATTAGACTGCCCATCGGACAAAATAGGGAAGACACCAAGACATTGGTGTCAATGACCGCATAAATCCTGCTTTCTTCTTTCATCTCTTGCGGTCTTTATTTCAGCATTGATTTCATCCAGTGTCATTTCTTTCATGCCTGAGTCAGATAGTGACTGTCTCATTGTCTCGAACGCATTGATAGCTCTCAGACGTGATGGCTCATTGTTATCAGCTCTGATTTCAAAAGGAATTCTTTTTTCTCTGACAACAGCCTTCATGAAGATATTGAATGCAGCGGTCGCACTTAGTCCGAATGCATCACAAAGAAGATCGAATTTCTTCTTTAGAGTTTGGTCAACTCTGATAGAAATGGTTGCCTGTGACATAATATAGTTATATTTGTACTGCAAATATACTGCAAATATACTGCAAATTGCAGTATAAATACAAATTTTGAGCCTATTTTGTTCGCTTGGAGATGCATTGCTGGTCGAGGAGGGTGAGGACGCGGGCTTTTACATCTTCCATGAGCCATCGGGGAGTGGAGGTGGCGCCGCAGATGCCTATGGAGTCGGCGCCTTCGAGCCATTGAGGTTCTATCCCGTCGGGGTTGGCAATAAGATGGGTGTGCGGGTTGACGCTATGACACTCGGCGCAGAGCACTTTGCCGTTGCTGCTCTTGGCGCCGCTGACAAAGAGCACCACGCTATGTGCGGCGGCAAATTCGCGCAGCGATGCGGAGCGTCCGCTCACCTGGCGGCAGATTGTGTCGAAGTGCTCGAACTTTGTGGCGGGAGTCTTGCGTCTGTCAATCTCCTCAATCATGAGCCTGAGCCCTTCCGGCGATTTGGTGGTCTGCGAATAGAGTGAGATTCCTCGGCTGAAGTCAACTTTGGCGAGGTCTTCTATGTTTTCGGCAACAATAGCCTCGCCGTTGGTCTGTCCCACAAGGCCGTTTACCTCTGCGTGACCGTTTTTGCCGTAGATAACTATCTGGTTGTCTGCGCCGCTGTCGTATGTGCTTTTTATTCTCTGCTGCAGGCGAAGCACCACCGGACAGGTGGCGTCGATAATCTCGATATTGTTTCGGCGCGCGGTTTCGTAGGTGGATGGTGGCTCGCCGTGGGCTCTGAGCAACACCTTGACATCGTGCAGCCTTTCAAGCTCGGCATGGGTTATGGTGACGAGTCCGCGCGAGCGCAGGCGCTCCACTTCGTCGCTGTTGTGGACAATGTCGCCGAGGCAATATAGGGTGCCGCAACTGTCGAGCACTTCCTCAGCCTTTCTTATCGCAGTGACCACTCCGAAGCAAAATCCGGAATTGGGGTCTATCTCTACCGTTACGCTCATTTTTTGCAACAAACGATGGTGTTGAACAGATTAAGAAGCCATTCCTGCTGCATGGCTGGAGTCATGTCGGAATTGTCGAGCACAACAGCATCGGCCGCCTTGCGCAGAGGACTTTCGGCGCGGGTTTCGTCAATATGGTCGCGGTCGATGACATTGGCGAGCACAGATTCGTAGTCGGCTTTCATCCCTTTATCCTCAAGCTCCCTGAGGCGGCGGCGGGCACGGGTTTCGGGGGTTGCGGTGACGAATACTTTCATCTCGGCGTGGGGAAACACCGTTGTGCCTATGTCTCTGCCGTCCATCACTATGCCCTTTTGTTGCCCAAACTCTTTCTGGCGGCGTGTGAGCGATTTGCGTATCATCGGAATGGCTGCCACGGGCGAAACATGCTGCGACACTTCAAGCGAGCGTATCTGCCGCTCGACGTCAGCGCCGTTTAGCAAGGTGTGCTGACCGTCAGGCATTATGGCGAAGTCAATCTCTATCGCGTCAACTTCATTGCCGAGAGCCTCGGCGTCAACATTGCCGTTGCTGTCAATCATTCCGTTGTCCATAGCAAAAAGCGTCACCGCGCGATACATCGCCCCGGAGTCAATGTAGCGGTAGCCGATGCGCGAGGCAAGCCATTTGGCCATACTGCTTTTGCCTGATGACGAGTAGCCGTCGATGGCCACTATTATTTTGTTTTGTTCCATATTTCAGTTTCTGATGATTTTGTCAAGGTCCGCGCTCAGGCTCACCATAAATGTCGTTGCTCCGCTATGGGGCTGCGCGAAAGCGAGCCCTACGCCCCAGCCGCCTATGTCAAGGCCGGCTCCAAGCGAAAATCCGCTCAGGAAGTTGCGTGAGTATGTGCTCATGTCGGTGCGTGTCTTATAGTTGTAGCCGAGGCAAATATAATACTTTTCAGATGGCACGAGGTCGGCGGCGAAAACGAGGTGGCGAAACAAATTGGAGCCGAACCCCGATTTGAGCTGTGGCTTCTGACCGTCGCTGCCGTCGCCGGTCTCATAGTAGGGGAGCTTCCATTTGGTGAGATTCCAGGCTGTAATCGAGAATCTTACCGGTAGCCCCGGAAAGCTCTGAGTCCACCCGAGCCTTACGTCTACGGGCAAACGGTCGTAGCTGTTGTCAAAACGCTTTATCTGTCCACCGAGGTTCACAACTGCGGCGCTAAGCGACAGGTCGCGGTCGGGGTCATAGTAGTTTATGCCTATGTCGGTGGCGAGAGCAAAAGCGCTGTATGAGTCGTAAGAACTGTAAAGTCCTTTAATAGCAATGCCTCCGCGCAGCATGTCGGTGATGTCGTGGGAATACATAGCTCCTATGGCAAGGTCCTTGGGCGAGAATGTGCCGGTGGTGTTGCCGCTGACATCCGTGCGGTCGATGGTGCCGTAGCCGAAATAGCGCACCGATGCCGACCATGCTCCACGGCTGCCCGCACTATGTGAGTAGGCTATGGATGCGAGGTTGCTGTCGGCGATATAGCGCATATAGCTTATGCCGAGGCGGTTGTTGTATTCTTGCCCTAATAGTGCCGGATTTTGCTCTGTTGCAAGCAGGTCGGCATCCACGGCAGAAATATTAACGCCACCCAAAGCATAAATCTTGGGCGACGGAGTTATGTTGAGGAAATTATATGCGGGTGAACCGTCGGCTGCCCTTGCTGCCAAGGCGATGCATAGGGTGGTGGCAACGGTTGTCAATATGCGCTGTACAATCATGAGAGTGCTCTGTGTTTTTATATAATAACGCGGCAATTGTGCAGGCTATTATATGCTGATGCCTCTTTTTGGTGTCTTGAAAACTGTCAACAAAGATAAAACAATAATAATCAATCACAAAAAAGAGAGGTGAGTTTTGATTATTTT
>JAIDJW010000093.1 GCA_029052015.1 Paramuribaculum sp.
CTCGTATGCCACGCAAGCCTTTATCTCGTCAAATCCGTCGAGCACATCGCTCTTCATAATGATGAGCTGTGTCACTCCGTCTATCATGATTGCATAGCGCAGCGCCACGAGGTCAATCCATCCGCAGCGGCGCTCTCGTCCGGTAACAGCTCCGTACTCATGACCGAGGTCACGGATTTTCTTGCCTGTCTCGTCAAACAGTTCGGTAGGGAAGGGGCCGCTGCCAACTCGGGTGCAGTATGCCTTGAATATGCCGAACACTTCGCCGATTTTGTTTGGGGCTACTCCGAGACCCGCACACGCTCCGGCTGTGATGGTGTTGCTCGAGGTAACGAAAGGATATGAGCCGAAGTCAACATCGAGAAGGGTGCCCTGGGCGCCTTCGCACAGCACATTCTTGCCCTGCGCGAGAGCCTTGTTTATAGCAAATTCGCTGTCGATGATGTCGAAAGTCTTGAGATAGTCTATCGCATCGAGCCACTTAGCCTCGGCTTCGGCATAGTCAGGCTCCTCGCCCATGTCGCGAAGCTGGTTGAGATGGCGGTTGCGTGCGGCTTCATAGCGCTCCTTGAAGTCGGGGGCGAGAGCGTCGCCGAGTCGCAGGCCGTTACGGCTCACCTTGTCGGTGTATGTGGGACCGATACCCTTGCCGGTAGTGCCGATTTTAGCGCCGCCTTTGGCTTTTTCGTTGGCGGCGTCGAGCAGGCGGTGGGTCGGCATGATGAGATGGGCTTTCTTTGAAATCTTGAGCAGCGGACGGATGTCAACGCCTGATTTGCCCAGAGCCTCAGCTTCCTCGCGGAAAAGCACCGGGTCGAGAACTACTCCGTTGCCAATTATATTCGTGCGACCTTGCTGAAATATACCTGACGGGATGGAGCGGAGCACATATTTGTGACCCTCGAACTCAAGGGTGTGTCCGGCGTTGGGACCGCCCTGAAAGCGCGCCACTATGTCATAGCGCGGGGTGAGCACATCGACTACTTTACCTTTTCCTTCATCGCCCCATTGGAGGCCGAGCAACACATCGACTTTCATAATCTGTGGTGTTATTTCTTTACATTGGTTTTATTTGCAGTATCGTTTTTGGCGGCTGCCCGGCTCTTGCGGGAGCAGGCTGAGCATATTCCGTAGATGTAGAGGTCGGCATAAGCCGGCTTGAACGACCGGAATTTCATGGACGCCAGAAGAGTGTCAACGCTCTGGTCCTTGACCTCGCGCACCTTGCCGCAGCGGGTGCACACAAGGTGGTGATGGTTGGAAATCCCCGCTATTTTTTCGTAGCGGGCAGGCTGCCTGCCGAATGTGCGCCGGCGCACAAGCGCGGCGTCGGCAAGAAGCTCGAGAGTGTTATACACCGTGGCGCAGCTCACATGATAGCCGTCGGCATGAAGAGCGGCATGAAGGGTTTCCACGCTGAAATGGTCAGTCATGGCAAACACTTTCTCAAGAATTGCGTAGCGCTCGGGAGTCTTGCGCAGCTTATGCTGCGTAAGATAGCTCTTGAAAGCTTCTATTGCTACGTTTTTTGTCTTGTCGTCGCTCATCTTGCTCACAAAGTTATATAATCCGCGTCATTTACCCAAATTCATTTGAGGTTTTCGCGCACCTGCTGCAGGTATGCTCTCATGACATCGGTGTCGTGCGTCTCCACAATCTCTTTCAGGCGCGTTAGTTGACCGATAATCTGCTCGAGCTGTCCGGGTGTGTGGGGATTGAATAGAATTTCGCTGAGAAGAAAATCATCCTCGCTCATCAGTCCCCGTGCTATATTCAGGTGACGCTTGAAGGTGGTGCCAGGCGCCGACTGGTGTTTCATCACCGAGGCGAATACAAGGGTCGAGGCGAAGGGCACGGAGAGAGAGTAGGCAATGGTGAGGTCATGCTCCTCGAAGGTGTACTCTTCTATGTGCAGCCCCAGGCGGTTGTAAAGGTCCTTGAAGAATACCTTGCCCAGGCAATCGCCTTCGCTTATGATTATGGCGTTTTCGTTGGCGAGATTGCTGAGTGACGCGAATGTGGGACCGAACATCGGATGGGTGCTCACAAACGGATGGCCGCAGGCGGCATAAAATTCGGGGAGTCCGGTCTTTACCGAAGCTATGTCCGAGATTATGCAGTTGGGACCGATGTGTGGAAGCACTGCCTTGAACGCGTCAATGGTATATTTGACGGTCGAAGCGTTTATCACCATGTCGGGGCTGAACTCATCCACCTCGTCAAGCGAGGCGAAGCGTAGGGTGTTGTAGGTGAATTTCAGCCGCTCAGGATTGGGATCGTACACTGCCACCTCGTGGTCAAAGGAGAGAAGATCGCTGAAAAAGGAGCCCATTTTGCCGGCTCCGAGTATAAGAATCTTCATTTGTTTATCTTGCACGGTCGTTAAGTACCTCCACCTGCTGACGCACGGATTCGTCATGGATAGCCAGAAGCACTGTCTTAAGAAAATCTCCGCTCATGCCCATCTCCTCGCCGAGTTTCACGCGGGTGCGGATAACGTCGTTGTAGCGGTTTGCCTGGATAACGCTCATGCGGTGCTCCTTCTTGTATTGTCCGATTTCGCGCGAAATTCTCATGCGGTGGGCAAGGATTTCGAGGAGGTCGTTGTCAACCTTGTCAATCTGCTGGCGCAGTATGGTGAGGTTTTCGGTGCTCTGCTTTGAGTCGCGGACAACGAGGGTGTTGAGCACGAAGTTGAGAATTTCAGGTGTAATCTGCTGTGATGCGTCGCTCCATGCTTTGTCGGGGTCGCAGTGGCTTTCGATTATGAGGCCGTTGAAGCCCATGTCGAGTGCCTGCTGGCTCAGTGGAGCTATAAGTTAGCGCTTGCCGCCCATATGCGACGGGTCGCAGACGATTGGCAGATTGGG
>JAIDJW010000094.1 GCA_029052015.1 Paramuribaculum sp.
TTCGTGGAGCCGTTTCCGACATCACTCCGGCAGCCTCCGCCGCCGTGCCCTTTCTCAAAAGCGAGTGCAAAGTTAGACATTTTATTTTATCCGGCAAAATATCCGCAAGAAAAATTGCAGATATTTTTTCGCTTTTATCATTCCATACGCATAAAGCGCTGCCATAATCATGCCGTATAAAACAAAGCATCAGCCCATTATATCATAAACACGTGTGGGGAGAAAAAATTCTCCCCACACAAATTATTTCTGTCTGCATGACATCATCCCCCTATATATAATAAGGTGAGTCAGGCTGGGACCAGTTAATCATCTGGATACTTTCTCAACCCGCGGTGTACGTGCATCTTTTACATATTGCTGCATCTGCTTCACGACTTCGGGATGCTTGGCTGCGACATTTTTCTTCTCTCCCTTGTCGTTTGACATATCATAGAGCTGCGGCTCCTTGCTGTTGCCGGTCTCGATTTTTGGTCCCCAGGGTATCATCGCAGGGCCATCTGAGGGCTCGATATATTTCCAATTGCCGGAACGCACCGATATGACATGGGTGTTTGACATTTCAGGCACGTATGTGCGTGAATCGGAATTTTCGCCGAGCATGGTCAAGAGGTAATTCTGACTATCGGGAGCCGCGCCTTTGGGTATTCTGGCATTAAACAGAGCGCCGAGCGAGCGCATTATGTCTACCTGGCTCAGGAGTGCGCCATTCTCCTGACCTGCGGGCACACGACCGGGCCAGCTTACAATGAAAGGCACAGCAGTTCCTCCCTCAAACGAGCTATATTTATTGCCGCGGAATGGGCCCGCAGGGCTATGGCCGTTAAGAAGCTCTTCAGCACGGTCGTCATAGCCGTCGTCGACAACAGGTCCGTTGTCGCTCGTGAGTATGACTATCGTATTATCTGCCACACCTGCTTTTTTTAGTGCTTCCATTATCTGTCCTACAGACCAGTCGAACTGAACAATGGCGTCGCCACGAAGACCCATGGGGTTTTTGCCACGGAAACGGTCATGCGGAAAGCGGGGCACATGCACATCATTTGTTGCAAAATAGATGAAGAATGGCTCATCCTTGTGGCTTTCTATGAAATTCACCGCTTTTTCAGTTATAGAATCGGCGATATTCTCGTCTTTCCACAACGCCTTGCCTCCACCTTTCATATATCCGATTCTGCCGATACCGTTGACTATACTCATGTCATGGCCATGACTGTGCTTGAGGTTGTAAAGCAATTCGGGATTATCCTTTCCGGTTGGCTCACCCTCATAATTCTGCCTGTAGCTGACGAATATCGAATCGGTTTCATCGTAGTTGGCTACAAAACCCTGCTCGATGAACACACAAGGCACACGGTCGGAAGTGGCAGCCATTATATAATGGTAGTCGAAGCCCAGGTCTGCGGGAGTTGCGGCGAGAGGCGCGTTCCAGTCCTGAGTGCCGGTTTTGTCGCCAAGGCCGAGATGCCATTTGCCCAGAGCGGCAGTGGCGTAGCCTGCACTGCGAAACATATCCGCCATAGTGTATTGCTCGGGGCGGATTATCATGCCTGCGTCGCCGGGAGCGACATCAGTGCCGGGTTTGCGCCACGCATATTCTCCGGTAAGGAGCGAATAGCGCGAGGGGGTGCTGGTCGCGGCAACAGCGTGCATGTCGGTAAAGCGCACACCGCTCTTCGCCAGAGAGTCAACTGCCGGAGTCTCAACATTTTTAGCCCCATAGCACTTAAGGTCGCCATAGCCGAGGTCATCAGCAACAATCAGCACTACATTCGGACGCGTATCAGCTGCGCGGGCGCCAGCCAAGGCGCATCCCGCCATAAACAGCGTGAGATAACGTTTTTTCATTTTTATTGATTTTAGGTATAATTGATTTTAAAGTTTCTTCATTGATTTCTTCAGAGCTTCTTACGGAAGGCCCGGCGACGGCGGTGCTGACGCCGCTCAAAATATTGCCATTGCAACTGCACTCCGGCATTATCCTCAAGCTCAAGATTGCTCTCCGCCCATTTATATCCGTTTTTGACATACGCCGGTATAAGATCGCTGAAAAGAAGCGCATTGACACCCTTGCCCTGATATTCAGGTTTGATAGCCACAAGCATAAGGTCTACCGTATCATTGGCTCCTTTCATAGCCTTAAGCAGATGCGCCCAGCCGAAAGGCAGGAGCTTGCCGCGCGACTTTTGGAGCGCGCGGGAGAAGGACGGTATGGAAATACCCACGCCTGCCAGCTCATCGTTTTCATCAACAATGACACTCACGCAATCAAGACGCAACACACCCAGATACTTATCTATATAGTATTCTATCTGTTTCGGCGACAGCGGTGAATATCCGTAAAGATCATCGTATGCCCGATTTATAAGCTCGAAAAGAGCAACCCCGTAGTCATCCTTGAGTTTTTTTCGCGAAGTGTAGTGGAGATTGCGCAGCTTATACTTATTTCTGACGATGTCGGCGATGCGCATATATTTGTCCGGCACCTTGTCCGGCACATTCATCTTAAACTCCACCCAATCGGTATCCTTGACATAGCCGAGGCGCTCCAGATGGGTAGGATAATAGGCATAATTGTAGATTGTCGCCATAGTACCTATTTCATCAAACCCCTCAACGAGCATTCCTTCATGATCCATATCGGTAAAGCCCATAGGTCCTATGATTTCAGTCATCCCTTGTGAGCGGCTCCAGTTTTCGGCGGCGAGAAACAATGCATCCACAACCTCGGCATCGTCGACAAAATCCACAAAACCGAAGCGAGCCTCGCGCCGTCCGGTGCGCTCGTTGACGCAGCGGTTGACAATCGCCGTGATGCGTCCCGCAGGCTTGCCGTCGCGCAGAGCCATAAACGAGCAGGCATCGCAATACTCGAAAGCCGGGTTCTTATCAGGCATAAGGGTTTCAATCTCATCTATGACCAGCGGAGGCACAAAGCAGTCGTTGCCTTTGTAAAGATCTATACCGAACTTGACATATTTCTTGAGCTCGCTCCTGCGAGGGTTTATCTTTATTACTTCTATAGCCATTACGATGTGAAAATGTTTATAAATCCTGCTGCTGTGTCTGGCTTGACCGGCGCCCAGGACGAATTGAACCAGATGAGCAGCCCGATCATGAGTATAAGAAATATTATTACCGCCAGATAGATTTTATTGTCGGAGCGGTGCACTATATCCAGGCGCAGGCTATGGATATTGGGATATCTGCGCCGGGGATTCTCGTCAAGACACTTGGCGGCTATGCGTTTGAGATGCGCGGGGGCATCAGGCACCTGCTCAAGCACAGTCGAGAGCACTTTGCCGAAATTGTATATATCTTCCTCGGCATCTGCAGGGGTAAGATGCTCGCGCTGGTCAAAGCCCACATCTATCAGCTTGAGGTTGCCGATATTTTCAGTAAAGATTATGGTTTCGGGACGCACGGGAAAATGCACGATATGATTTCTCTGGACATAGTCAAGGGCATCTACCAGCTGAGTGCATATCTTCTCCACATGCTCCGCCCCGACCTTCTTCTCTCTGAGCAGCTTGGCAAGAGAGTCGCCATACACATCGTCAGTGATGATACATTTGCCGAGACCGGGCACCTCCTCATAGTCGTTTATCATCACGATATGGGGATGCGCAAGGTTGTAGCGCACATCAAACTCCTTTTCTATCATGGACTCAAAACGAGGGTCGTCCTTAAACTGAGGCTTGAGAGTCTTCAGCATAACCCATTTGCCAAACTTCTTGGCTGTATACACCTCGTAGTACTCCTCATCCCATTCGGGCAGGTGTTCAATCTCGGTCCATTTTTGAGTGTTCTTGTTGTTTTGCTCGCTCATTATTAATATTAACCGGTTACCGCAAGCGTAGCACGCGCGTCAGTACATCTGAAAAGTCAGCCGGCTGCCGGTGTCTACATCCTCAAGATACAGAGTATTGCCGGCCACTGTCCACAGATACACCCACTGCTGTCCGTCATCAAAATTGATATACAGAGTGCTACCGGTTGCGTCCCAGTAGATTGGGTATGTATATTGGTTACCCCAGTCGGAATCCGTGTAATAACCGCTGCCATCGCCAAAAAAATTGAAATATGTCTGGTCCGTGTTGACAGGACCATAATCGTCAGCAACCAGCACCCAGTCTCCGATAAGGGGTGAATAATAGTAATCGTCTTCGCTGCACGAGCAAATCACTGCAGCGAGAAAAGCAATGACGGCGAAGCCGAGATATTTCTTAGTCTTCATTGTGCCCATCTGTTTTTCGTTTGCAAATTTAAAAAAAAAATCTATAAAAACGGATGATGAAACGCGAACAGGCAATCCGGTTCACAGCATACCCAGTAGTTTAACGACCCAAATATTATCTTTGTTTACGTTTTTTATTTTATATTTGCGCTATCATATACGATGACACGCACTGTTATGAATCTTACACGCTTACTTGTCCCATATTTTGTCAGGCGCTCCAGGTCATGCATCAATGCGGCAATAGATGCCGAAAATGTGCAGAAGCGCACTCTCGCGCGACTGATTGCCGCAGGACGGAACACCATCTGGGGACAAACACATCGTTATGACAAGATACAGGGCTACAAAGACTTTTCAGAATGCCACCCGGTTGAGCCATACGATGTTCTGCGACCGTATATAATGAGAATGATTGCCGGCGAAAAGAACATACTGTGGCCCGGAACCACAAGACGCTTCGCGCAGTCGAGCGGCACAAGCGACGGCAAAAGCAAATACATCCCTATCACAGACGCCGCCCTGCGCCTGAACCACTATTACGGCGCGTCGTGCTCGCTCGCCATGTATCTCGACACCCACCGCGGCAGCCATATCTTCGACGGCAAATCGTTTATACTCGGAGGCAGCTATGCCAACGAGCTTGCTCTTGACAATAAAAAGACAAAAGTCGGAGACCTATCGGCCACACTTATTGATTGCGTCAATCCGCTGGTCAACATGGTGCGCGTGCCGTCAAAAAAAACGGCATTGCTCGCCGATTGGCACGAAAAACTCCCCGCCCTGGTCAGAGAGTCGGCCAAAGCGAATGTCACCAACATCTCCGGAGTGCCATCTTGGTTTCTGACAGTGCTGAGAAGCATCCTTGCCGAAAGCAGAGCCTCATCCATCCATGACGTGTGGCCAAATCTTGAAGTGTTTTTTCACGGAGGGATATCTTTCGCCCCATACCGCGATGAATACCGCTCGATAACAGACCGCGGCCGCATGAACTACTGGGAAAACTACAACGCTTCCGAAGGATTCTTCTCCGCCCAGCACGAGCCAGACAATCCCGCCATGCTTCTCCTTACCGATGCCGGAGTGTTTTACGAATTCATCCCTGCCGACAACCCTGCCGCGCCGCCGAAACCTGTGTGGGAGGTCGAAAAAGGCAAAAAATATTCCCTGGTCATCACCTCATGCAACGGCCTGTGGCGATTCCCGATAGGCGATGTAGTGAAAATTGAGAGCCTAAGCCCTGTCACACTAACCATTGCAGGACGAACAAAGAGCTACATCAACGCGTTTGGCGAAGAGGTGATGGTCCACAACACCGATGCCGCGCTTGCCGCCGCCTGCCGCGCCTGCC
This sequence comes from Paramuribaculum sp., assembly GCA_029052015.1. Classification (GTDB taxonomy): domain Bacteria; phylum Bacteroidota; class Bacteroidia; order Bacteroidales; family Muribaculaceae; genus Paramuribaculum. The sequence goes on from JAIDJW010000094.1 coordinate 5,589, forward strand.
GCTGCTCCGTAAAGGACTACACAGTCGCTCCGGTCTACACCTCCGGCGCGAGCAAGGGCCACCACCAATGGCTGATAGAGTTCAGCCACGAGCCCGACGACATGGAGCTGTTCAGCGCCACTCTCGACAAATGCCTTTGCGACGAAAACAGTGACTATCAGGCAAAACGCACAGGCAGCATATTTCTCGCCCGCCTGACTATCGCAAGCGCCCGCCCGGGGCTATTTGACACGTGGCTCGAATCCACCGGCAAGCTCGGCGGCCAGAGAAAAGTGCCTCGACTGTCCAACGACCGCAAGATTATTGAAAAAATGCTTGAATTAAACCAACCCTCAACCAAAATATGAAAAAGCAAAACATTATTTCTGCAGCCATACTCGCAGTAGGACTGCTTGCGCTCGGACTATGCGTCAAGAGCGGACTCAATTCTTTCAACGACAGCCAGAGAGTTGTCGACGTCAAGGGACTTGCAGAGCGCGAGGTCAACGCAAATGTAGTAACATGGCCCATAATGTTCCGCGAAGTCGGCAACAGCCTCCCGGACGTTTATGCCAATGTCACCAAAACCAATGCCGTAATCATCGACTTTCTCGTTGCCAACGGCCTATCCAAAGATGAAATCAGCGTAGGAGCACCGACAGTGCAGGACCTCACCACCGACCGCTACAACAACAGTCCCCTCCCCTACAACTACGCGGTGACCTCAGTCGTGACCGTCAGCTCCGGCAAAGTCAAGGAAGTACACTCTCTGATCAACCGCCAGGGCGAGCTGCTGAGCAAAGGCATAGCCATCACGAGCAATTATAACTACAGCGTCACATACGATTTCACCGACCTAAACTCAATCAAGCCGGAAATGATTGCGGAAGCTACACAAAATGCCCGCGAAGCAGCGAAAAAATTTGCCGATGACTCCGACAGCAGGCTCGGCAAAATCAAGACAGCCCGCCAGGGACAGTTCAGCATCGAAGACCGCGACGCCACCACACCATATATAAAAAAGATAAGGGTTGTCACCGCACTGACATATTATCTTGAGGACTGAACAATACACCGTTGCCGTGCGTTGTAGTTTTACTTGAACAAAACACTAACAACAAACAGATACAGCAATGGCAACCAAAAACCTCAAAGGAACACAGACCGAAAAGAACATAGTCGGTTCCTACCTGAACGAGACACAATCATACGCCCGCTACACCTACTATGCCCAGCAGGCAGACAAAGAGCAATACTTCCCCGTCGGAGTGATATTCCGCGAAACTGCAGACAATGAGCTCCGTCACGCAAAAGTATTCCTCAAAATGCTTGGCGGCGGCAAGGTTATAGGCACAGTGAGCGTTGACGCGCTGCCACCCACCACCACAGCCGAAAATCTTGAAATATCCATAGAAGAGGAAGCAATAGGCGGAGTGAAGGACTATCATGCATACGCAGCTGTTGCCGAGAAAGAAGGCTTCCCTGAAATAGCATCCCACTTCCTCGCTATCGCCGAAGCCGAGCAGCATCACCTCGACCGCTTCAAGCTGCTCCTCGAGCAGGTCAGGAACGGCACCGTGTGGAAACGCGACAAACCCATCCGTTGGAGATGCCTCGTGTGCGGCTACATCCATGAAGGCACCACACCTCCCGAAGAATGCCCCGCATGCGACCACCCCTACCAGCACTATATGGCCCTCGACATAGAATAAGCATCTACACTTTTATTCAGCATACTAATAGCGGCGCGCCGGACACACCCGGCACGCCGCTTTCTCATGCCGACCACTGGTTTCCATTGCACCTGCAAAGATAGTCATTAATGAAATTTTGCGGCAAAAGAAGCGGAGTGTAAATATTTTTGCGTAAGTTTGTAGCATAACATCATAATCCCTTATAACCATGCCAAAAACTAAAAAGACTCTCAATCTCATCAAAAACGACCCCTGGCTTGAGCCGTACGCCCCCGCCATAGAGGGGCGCTGGGAAGATGCAAGAAAAAAAGAAAAGGAACTTACAGCCGCTTGCGGCTCTCTCGATAATTTCGCCAATGCCCACAACTATTTCGGTCTGCACCGCACCGCCGACGGCGGATGGATATTCCGCGAATGGGCTCCCAATGCCACCGAAGTCACCCTCATAGGCGATTTCTCTGGATGGAAGGAGCAGGCGCGCTACACCCTCGAGCGACAGCCCGAAGGGGGAGTGTGGGAGATACATCTTCCTGCCGACGCGCTTCACCACGGCCAGTTCTACAAAATGATTGTCCGCTGGCCCGGCGGCGAGGGCGAGAGAATACCGGCATACGCCACCCGAGTGGTGCAGGACGAGAACACCCACCTCTTCTCTGCCCAGGTGTGGGCGCCCGAGGAGTATAAGTGGAAGGTGGAGAAATTCAAGCCCGACACCAAGCCTCTCCTCATTTATGAATGCCACATAGGCATGGCCCAGGAGCGTGAGGGAGTGGGAACCTACACCGAATTCCGCGACCTCATACTACCGCGCATCCATGCCGACGGCTACAATGCCATCCAGATAATGGCCATCCAGGAGCACCCCTACTACGGCTCGTTCGGCTACCATGTATCCAGCTTCTTCGCCCCGTCAAGCCGCTTCGGCACCCCAGAAGAACTTAAGTCGCTAATCGACCGCGCTCACGAGATGGGCATCGCTGTGATTATGGACATTGTCCACAGCCATGCGGTCAAGAACGAGGTCGAAGGCCTCGGACGCCTTGACGGCTCCCACGACCTCTACTTCTATGGCGACGGCCGCCGCGAACACCCGGCATGGGACTCCCTCTGCTTCGACTACGGCAAGAACGAGGTGCTCCACTTCCTCCTCTCCAACTGCAAGTACTGGCTCGAGGAGTTCAGGTTTGACGGCTTCCGCTTCGACGGAGTAACCTCCATGCTCTACTACAGCCACGGCCTCGGAGAGTCATTCGGCAGCTATGACGACTATTACAACGGCCATCAGGACACCAACGCCATCACATACCTCACCATAGCCAACAAGCTCATCCACGAAATAAATCCGGCGGCAATAACCATCGCCGAGGAGATGAGCGGCATGCCCGGACTCGCCATTCCGGTCAAGGACGGCGGCATCGGATTCGACTACCGCATGGCTATGGGCATACCCGACTACTGGATCAAGACCCTCAAGGAGAAGAAAGACGAGGACTGGCACCCCACCTCCATTTTCTGGGAGCTAACCAACCGCCGCGCTGACGAAAAGACCATTTCATACGTCGAGAGCCACGACCAGGCCCTTGTCGGCGACAAGACCGTCATTTTCCGCCTAATCGACGACCAGATGTACTGGCACATGATGAAGGACGACGACAACATGACTGTTGCCCGCGGCATGGCGCTCCACAAGATGATTCGCCTTGTCACCGCGTCGACCATCAACGGCGGCTACCTCAACTTCATGGGCAACGAGTTCGGACACCCCGAGTGGATCGACTTCCCGCGCGAAGGCAACGGCTGGTCATACAAATATGCCCGCCGCCAGTGGGACCTCGTTGACCGCAAGGAGCTGAAATACGTGTTCCTCAACGACTTCGACAACGCTATGATTCACCTCATCAGCGGTGTGTACAACTTCCAGGCGCTCCCGGTCGACAAGCTGTGGGAGAAGGACGACGACCAGGTGCTCGCCTACAAGCGCGGCGACCTGGTGTTCGTGTTCAACTTCAATCCCTTCAAGTCATTTGAGGGCTACGGCATCCTCACCCCTCCCGGCGAGTACGAGGTAGTGCTGTCGAGCGACCGTCCCGAGTTCGGCGGCTACGGCAACATTGACGAAACCGTGCATCACCTCACGCAGAAAGACCCCCTCTACGCACCCCACGGAGTGGAATGGCTGCGCCTCTACCTCCACGCCCGGTCTCTTATACCCAACTCCGAGCC
>JAIDJW010000095.1 GCA_029052015.1 Paramuribaculum sp.
CGATGAATGTTTCGCAAAGTTATAGTATTTTTTTCAATTAAATAACAAAATAGCATCAATTTAACAATTCTTAATCACAAGTTTCTAATCGCTGACACCTCTGCGCGGAAAATTGCAGCCAAAAAGAAAATGTGCCTATGCACAAACGCACAGGCACACTCTCAAAAATGTCAGTAGGCAAAAAATTATTCGGCGGAAGCACCCACACGAGCAATCTTCAAATCCGTTATGCGGTCATAGAGATAACCGGTAGAGGTTCCATTCTTGAAGATGCCAAAGGTCACGCCATTGTTTTCTTCAAAAGTACAGATGGTGAGGTCTTTGTTCATCACGCCGGGAAGCACTCCGGTCGTTTGACCCGAAAGCCCCACGGCAACCAAGTCAGCGGTACCGATGGGATCACCAAAAGAAACACCGGACGCGATTGTCGCACCATATACGAGGTCAAGGCTTGCTTCCTCGGTAGCACGATCATACTCGAAAGCGAAAGTCAGCTCCATCCAGTCATATCCGAAAATACCGCGGAGGGTACAGATAGTTTCATTGGGGTCAGTGGCAACCATAGTACACTCATTTTCTATGGGAGAGCCATCATAATCCAAACCGGTAGCAATCCACTTGCCGCCGAGTTTATTAAAGAGGCTCTTATTTTTGATGTTGATCTGAGTGTAGTTGTCGTTGGCAACAGTCGCTCCTTCCACAGACTTGATATTCATATAGAACACACGGGTAAGATTCTCCTCATCATTGTCCTGAGTAGAAACTTCGATATTGGCAATCTTAGTGTCAGGGGCGATGCGGATAGTCTTAGTAGTGACATAATAGTGAGCGTCGTCAATTGCGGGTTCGGTCTCGTTTTCATCATCATACTCCCCATCGATTACGTCAACCGTTACAGTGATATAACCGTTAGGATCTCCTTTAACGACGATGGGAACAGAGAAAAGGCCCTGATTTTCGACAACAGTTATCTCAGTCTCGCCCATTTCGACAGTCACACCGGCCGCTGTATTGACAGGATATGACTTGTCATCGTCCGAGCAAGCCGTAATTGACAGTGCAGCGAGAACTACGGCAAATATTTTGGTCAGTTTCATACTAAATTATTGCTCATGTTAAGTGATTAATTTCCATAGCCGGGATTCTGCTGGCCGCGAAGTTGAGGATTAACTTCCATCTCAGATGCAGGGATAGGCCAAACATAGCGGTAATCGCCGGGAGTGTAAGTGATGCGACTGGCAACGACAACGATGGGGGCAACTTCAGCATTGGTATAGCTAACGTTGGTACGGTCAAAGCCGAGGCCCCAACGGCGGAGGTCGCTAATGCGGAACCCTTCTCCGATGAGTTCACGCTGACGTTCAAGACGAATCTGGTCACGGAGTTCTGTTCCGGAGTAATCGACTGCGCTTGATGAATAGAGGAGGATGCGGCGTGAACGGATGGCCGAGAGAGCAGCGTTGGCACCGGCTTCATCCTGAGTTTCATAACAAGCCTCGGCAAGAATCAGATAGATTTCGCTCAGACGGAACATCTTGCTCTTGTTGCGGATTTCGTTGTTATCGGCAACTTCATTAAGGTTAGGGTTGCCGGGATATTTGTTGAAAATCGGGGTGACAACAGTAGAACCGTCTACAAGAAGTTCGCGCGTCGAGAGGAAGACCGAGCGACGGATGTCACGGCTCGTATAGAGGTCATTGACAACAGAAGCAGTGGGGATGAAGTAAGAACTTGTGGGGTCGACGCTATTCCAAGTTGTTCCAAGGGCAGCAGCGAGTTCACTTGTGTTGTTGGCGTAGGGCATGAAAATAATTTCGCGGGAAGTGTCATTTTTCCAAAGCTTTTCAACGTCAGCGCGCTCGGTCATTGAATAAATACCGCTCTCGATGATTTCATTGGCAAGTGTCTTTGCTGTTGCATATTCACCCTTGAGGAGCGCAAGGCGGCACTGCATAGCCTTTACAACCCAAGTATTCAGAATGGGAGCCTCGGCAACAAGATATTGCTTGTGTTCCTCAACAAGGCCAGTATAGGGGTCCGGGGTATCAGGAAGGCTTTCCCACTCGGCAAGAGCATCGTATGCGGCCTTGAGATCATTTTCAATGTAGGTATAAACAGCCTCAAGAGAAGAACGGCCGGGATAAGTTTCCTGATTGCCGGAAGGCTCATAGACTGTCTTGATGGGGACACCGGTAACAGTCGATGTCGGGTCGACATTTGTATAGGCGTTGCAGTAACGGTCGGTCAGAACGTAGTAGGCATAAGCTCGTACAAATTTTGCCTCACCGATGAAGCGGGCGATAGACTGCTTGTCAACTGCGCTGATTTCTTCCTTATCGAGCAATTCCTCAGCAAGATTGATAAAATAGTTAGCATCGGCAATAACGCTGTAGCTAGAAGACCATGCGCCCGAAAGATCACCATCATTCGAGAGAATATTGCCACTCGAAACACCACTGTATACATTACCATTGATAACGATACCATAGAATTCATCGCCTTGAATAGACTGAGTTCCAATCCATGTTCCCATGCTACGCAAATTCATGTACATGCCATTGCGGAATTGCAGACAGTCCTTGACTGTTTCCACAGCGTTCCCGTTGTCAAGAGAGCCTACAGGAGCCAAGTCCATGTCGCAAGAAGTCAGAGCAAGCGCGCATGTCAAGACTGAAAATAATATTTTTTTCATATTCAATATTTGCTAAAAAATAAGGAGATTAGAATGTTACATCAAATCCTAACTCGTACTGACGAGTATTGGGATAGTAGAAACGTACAAGGTTGCTTTCCGGCTCGGGGTCAACACCTGAGAATCCGGTAAAAGTCAACAGGTTGCGACCCGTAAAGTGGAATGACAGGTTTTCAAG
>JAIDJW010000096.1 GCA_029052015.1 Paramuribaculum sp.
GTTATCAAGCGTTCTCAATTCAAAAACAGCGATACAGATAAATATGGGAATAATGAGAGCTTTTGTAGCTGCGCGGCAGATGATAGCGGAGGAGTCGCCCGTCAAGCGGCTCTCGAACCTCGAAAAAAATTTCAACGAGCTCAAGCAGGATTTGGAGGAAATCTTTGCCGACTACAACGACATCAACGAGGATACACGAGCACAGATAGAGGCGATAAACACTACCCTTGCGGAACTTCAGAGGAAACCCGCCAACAAACCGCGCCGACCAGTTGGATTCATCAGACCAAAAGAATAATTCTCACAGGCGGGAGAGGTCGAGTGCGCTCCATGCGGAGATGACCTGATCTGCAATCGGGGCGAGCTTCGAAGCGGGGTGAGTGGTGGCGAGCGCCACAACTTTTGCTCCGGATGCCCTGCCGGCCTTGAGCCCATTTATTGAATCCTCAAATACAACGCATTGTGCCGGGTCTGCATTCAGCTCTGCAGCGGCAAGAAGATAGCCTTGCGGATCAGGCTTCGACTTGGTCACTCTCGAGGCGTCAATTATAGTGGTGAACAGCGCTCTGAGCTGAGGCAATTTTGCAAAAAGGCGCTCCATTTTGCGCGGGTCGCTGCTTGTCACAAGCGCGGCGGGAATTCTCTCTGCTTGAAGCCACTGCAAGAAATCCACAGCTCCTTCTATCATCGGAAAATCCATATTGTCCTGAAAGTTGTGGAGCCGACGGGTTATATCGTCCCTAATCTCCTGAGTCGGATAAAGCTCAAGTATTTCCGGCAAAGTTGTGCCTTTTATCGCTATCGCAAAATCCGGGATGTCTACAGGATATATCTTATTTATGTCACTCCAGAAAACGGTATAAAGTTTCTCGCTGTCTATTATCACACCGTCGAGGTCAAAAAGAGCTGCTTGTGGACGCATAATCACTATTTTTAGCTTGTTTTGCCACAAAATTAGTAATTACTTTGTTACTTTTGCAGTATAAACTGTCAATACCGTATGCAACACCAAGATTCCACTTCGCCGATGACCCTGGGCACAAAGCCCATCGGAAAGCTGTTGGTGCAGTATTCGGTGCCCGCAATCATAGCGAGTGTCGCAACGTCACTTTATAACATCGTTGACAGCATATTCATAGGGCGCGGTGTGGGAGCAATGGCCATTGCGGGGCTTGCCATCACATTTCCGCTGATGAATCTCGTTGTGGCGTTCTGCACTATCATTGCGGTTGGCGGAGCTACTATCTCCTCAATCTTTCTCGGTCAGAAGAATATCGAGCGCACCACCGATGTGGTAAACAACGTGATGATGCTGTGTATCATCCATTCAGTGCTGTTCGGAGGCCTTACGCTTATATTTCTTGACCAGATTCTTTACTTTTTCGGCGCCACAGACGAGACGATAAGTTATGCGCGCGAATTTATGCGCATAATTCTGTATGGCACGCCTATAACATACGTTTTCATCGGTCTCAACAATATAATGAGGGCCACAGGCTACCCGAAGAAAGCTATGATAAGCGCCTTGGTGTCGGTGGGTGTCAATGTGGTGCTCGCACCCATTTTCATATTCGCCCTCGACTGGGGCATACGCGGAGCGGCTATAGCCACGCTGTGCGGACAGTTTGCCGCATTCATCTGGGTTCTCTCCCACTTCATTTCGAAGAAAAGCTTTATTCACTTCAAGCTGGAGTGCCGTTGGTTCACGCCCTCAATAATCAAGCGCATATATGCCATCGGGCTTTCCCCTTTCCTGATGAATGTGTGTGCCTGCGTGGTTGTCATATTCATAAACAAAGCGCTTCTTGACTATGGCGGCGATGCCGGCAATCTGTCGGTTGGCGCATACGGCATTCTCAACCGCACCACCATGTTTTTTGTCATGATAGTGTTTGGTGTGACGCAAGGCATGCAGCCCATTCTCGGCTTCAACTACGGCGCCGGACAGTGGGAAAGGGTGAAACGCACGTTAAAAATAGGTATATGGCTCGGCGTAGCCATAACCACCTGCGGATGGATAATAACAGAGCTTCTGCCGAACACTGTCAGCTCTCTGTTCACGGTCGACCAGTCGCTCATAGACATAGCGCGGCGCGGATTCCGCATCTATTTCATCTGTTACCCTGTTGTGGGATGCCAGATTGTGATTCAGAACTTCTTCCAGAGTGTCGGCAAACCAAAGCTGTCGATATTCCTGTCGCTTACACGTCAGCTGCTATTCCTCATACCGTTTCTTATCATCCTGCCGCGTCATTTCGGAGTTGACGGAGTGTGGGCGAGTATGTCGGCCAGCGATATAATCGCTTTCTTCTTCGCAATCGTGACGCTATGGTATGAAATGCGCCGCCACAACCGTCAAATAAACCAAACCATATAATATGAAAAAGTACTTACTGGCTGCATCTATGGCCGCCGCATCTCTCACTGCATCTCTTGCTCAGACAACCGTCATCTGGGAAAATTTAGGCAATTTCACAGAAAACGGCAAACAGGGCCATACACAGCGCTTCACAGTTGTGCCGGACCGTCCGCTGTCGCGTATCGCATTCAACCACAACGGCTTTTTCAGTTACACTCCGGTCAATCCCGCCGACACTTTCATTACCATAATCCCCACATATTATGCCATAGCATCGCCGAGGCTTGAAAAGGGCGAGCCGGTGACTATCGACGTGCTCACAAACACTATGATTTTTGTAAAGGCCGACACCCCTGCCGGAGTTCATGCCGTTGACACTGACGGCAATGCGGTGCCAGTAAATTATATCCGCAAGCCGCTTACCGACCGTCACCAGCAATGGAGAGTTGACGGGAAAGACCGTATGCCTGTCGCCGAGGATATTTATGCCGAAAACGAGAAATTTCTGGCTGCCAAAGCGCCGGGAGCTTACGATATAGTGCCTTCTTTCAAGAGCGTCAAGCCCGGCAAAGGCACTGCAAGAATAAAGGGGGAGAAAACCATTGCAATAAAGCATGACAACCCCGAATATGTAAGAATCACAGTTGCCAAAAACGGCATAGTGACTTACGAATACGCGTCGGAAGCCGCGCTGCGTCAGGCAAGAAGAGCGTTTAACGAAAAGGTGGTGAAGCCAAACAAAGGCATATTGCCCGTGGCTGTAATCGAGGATTATCCCGACTACAACTACCGAGGGGTGATGATAGATGTGTCGCGCGACTATCAGCCGCTTGAGGCTATCAAAAAGGCGGTTGCCGAAGCTGCCCTTCACCGCATCAACAAATTTCAGTTCCACTTCATCGACGATGATGGCTGGAGACTTGAAATACCGTCGCTGCCGGAGCTCACATCTGTCGGATCACGAAGAGGCTACACCCTTGATGACTCGGAATTCCTTGCACAGACTTTCAACGGCAACGGCAATCCGGATGACACCACAACGAGTGCCAACGGCTTTATCACCCGCGCCGAATTCATTGATTTCCTGAAATACTGCGCGGAGCTTGGCGTGGATGTGATTCCCGAAGTCGAATCGCCGGGCCACAGCCGGGCCGCGATATATGCTATGGAAAACCGCTACCGCCGAACCGGCGACTCCACTCTTAGACTCAAGGAGGACGGCGACACGTCGCGCTACCGCACAGCCCAGTGCTACACCGACAATGTCATGAATCCCGCCCTCCCCTCCACCTACAAATTCATGGAGCAGGTCATCGACGAGATTATCGAGATGTACAAAGAGGCCGGAGTGCCTCTGGTGGCTGTGCATATCGGCGGCGACGAGGTGCCTTCAAGCGCTTGGAGCGGTTCGCCGGCAGCGCAGAAGCTGATGAAGGAAAAAGGCTATACAAAAGGCTCGCAGCTTCATGCACATTTTGTAGAGCAAGTAAGCAGATATCTTTCCTCAAAAGGCATTCCGATGAACGGCTGGCAGGAGATTGCCGTCAACCATTCACCGGAGTTTGATGCCGCTGTCGCTCCCACCGTCGGAGGCGTAAATGCCTGGAGCACTCTGCATCCGTCAGAAAAAAAATCTCTCGCGCAAGCGCTCCGCAATGGTTTCCCCATAATTCTGAGCAATGTTGACCGCTACTATCTTGACCTGATTTACAATTATCATCCCGAAGAGCAGGGTCTGTACTGGGGAGGAGCCGTCGATGAGCTGAAATCGCTCGGCGGCTATCCCGACGAGCTACTTGAGGTGGCTCCCGACGCAAAGGGCACAATCATCGGAGTGCAGGGTCAGCTCTGGGCGGAGACTCTGCGCAACAACCGCGAGATGGAGTATATGCTCTTCCCGAAGATGCTCGGACTCGCCGAGAGAGGCTGGAACAAAAACCGCACATTTGACGAAGCCGACTTCATCAGATACATCAACGACCGCGAGCGCCCCCGATGGGAAGCCGAGAATATCACCTACCGCCTGCGTCAACCCGGCGTTATGGTTGACAGCGAAGGTATGGTGCATGTAAACGCTCCGGCATCAAATCTTGTTATAAAGGTAACCGCTGACGGCACCGACCCGGACTTCAGCAGCGAGAGCTACACCGCTCCGTTTGCGCTCGGAAACGCTCGCGAAATCCGTGCAAGAGTATATACTCCTGACGGCAAGCGCCATTCCCACAGCACTATCTGGTATGACCGCGGCGCCAAAGAAAAGAAATGAGCTTATGAGCAAGACACTTACTATCGCACTCGTTGCCCACGACCAGCGCAAAGCCGACATGGTGGCGTGGGCCAGATACAATGCCGAGTTCCTGTCGCACCACAAGCTGGTGTGCACCGGCACCACAGGCAGCCTCATCCGCAAAGCATTCGACGAGGCCGGAGTAAAAGCTGACATCCAGTGCATGAACAGCGGCCCGATGGGTGGAGACGCCGAGATTGCAGCGATGGTTGTGCGCAATGAGATAGACCTCGCCGTTTTTCTTATCGACGACCTCAATGCGCAGCCCCACGAAGCTGACATACAGATGCTTCTGCGCCAATGCCGCCTCCACAATGTGCCCATAGCCTGCAACCGCATCAGCGCGGACCTTATGATTTCGAGCACGCTGTGGGATGACGACAGCTACAAACCGACTCCGCAGACTTACCAGAAATTCGACAGAAACACTAATGATTGAGAAACTTCAGGTACGCACCGACCCGCCAACCGCGGCTTCCATTCTGAAACTTACAGCCATAGCCAGCACAAAACTCGGCATCGACGCCAACCGCATTACGGCCGTAGTCATAAGGCGCCGCAGCATTGACGCCCGGCAGCGCAAGGTCGCTGTCGAGCTGACGCTCGACGTGCATATCGACTCCAGGCCCGACAATCTGTCGCAATGCACCCCGGAGAAGTTCGAGCGACTTCCCGATGATGCTCCGCAGGCGGTGGTGGTCGGTGCCGGACCCGCAGGGCTGTTTGCCGCGCTGCGTCTGATTCAGCTCGGCGTGCGCCCGATTGTTGTGGAGCGCGGCAAGGATGTCGACTCCCGCCGCAAGGATATGGCAAACATCGCGCGGCTCGGGGTCGTGGACCCGGACTCCAACTACTGCTTCGGCGAAGGAGGCGCCGGCGCATATTCCGACGGCAAACTCTACACCCGCAGCAAAAAGCGCGGCTCGGTTGAAACTGTCCTGAATATCTTCTGCCAGCATGGCGCCGACGAGTCTATTCTTGTTGACGCGCATCCACACATAGGCACCGACAAACTTCCCGAAGTGATAAAGGCAATGCGCCACACTATTGAGCGCTGCGGCGGAGAGGTGCGCTTTGCCACCCGCATGACCGCCATTCTGACCAAAGATGGCAAAGTGTGCGGAATAGACACCACGCACGGCACCGTGGCTGGACCGGTCATTCTCGCCACCGGACACAGCGCCCGCGATGTGTACGAGCATATAGTCCAGTCAGAAATCGCCGCCGAAGCCAAAGGCATCGCTGTCGGAGTGAGGCTCGAGCACCCGCAGCAACTTATCGACTCGATACAATACCACAATCCCGGAGGCAGGGGCAAATATCTGCCGGCCGCCGAGTACTCGATGCTTACGCGCGTTGACGGCAGAGGCGTGTACTCCTTCTGCATGTGTCCCGGAGGTTTCATAATTCCCGCTGCGAGCGAGCCGGGGCAACTCGTTGTCAACGGGATGTCGCCATCCAACCGCGGCACTAAATGGGCTAATTCGGGAATGGTAGTAGAAGTGCTGCCTGAAGATGTCGAGGACACAACCAACGAACCTGTCCTCAAGCTGATGCGCTATCAGCAGGCTATCGAACAGAGTTTTTTTGAGGACGGCGACGGCACCCAGAACGCTCCCGCGCAGAGAATGACCGACTTTGTGGGAGCACAGCAATCAGCCACCCTTCCGGAAACCTCCTATGCTCCCGGCATACACCCTGCAAGAGTAGACCTATTGTTGCCCGAACCAATTTCACGCCGCCTGCGCAAGGGATTTGAGGAATTCGGCAAGAAATACCGCGGATTTCTCACCTCAAAAGCAACCGTTATCGGTGCGGAGACGCGCACGTCTGCCCCGGTGAGGGTTGTCCGCAACAATGAATCTCTCGAATCAGTAAGCCATCCCGGTCTCTACCCCTGCGGAGAGGGAGCCGGCTATGCAGGAGGCATCGTCTCCGCGGCAATAGACGGCATCCGCTGTGCCGAAGCACTCGCTAAAAATTTAGAGCAATGATTACCGCATCACAGAAAAGAAAAGAAAATATCGCCGAATATCTGCTCTATATGTGGCAGATAGAGGATATTATCCGCGCAAACAATCTTGATATATCAAAAATCGAGACATCCGTAATCGACAAATATCCCGACCTCAGCGACGCTCAGCGCAAGGAGATGACCGAGTGGTACGAATCGCTCATCGACATGATGCGCCGCGAAGGAGTTGAAAAGAGCGGACATCTGCAACTCAACAAAAATGTCATCATCCAGCTTGCCGAGCTGCATCAGGCGCTACTCAAAGACCCGCGCTTTCCCGACTATACCGCTGAATTCTACAAGGCTCTCCCCTACATTGTAGAGCTGCGGTCTAAAGCGGGAGAAAACAAAGTCGGCGAGATAGAGACATGCTTCAACGCTCTCTACGGCATGCTGATGATGCGCTTGTCTGGCAAAGAGATTTCGCCGGCTACCCTTGACGCCATAAAACAGATTTCCCGCTTCATCGCCATTCTCGCCAAAGACTTCCATCTCGACGAAGCCGACAAGCTGTTTCCTCACGATGACAGCGCCTCCTGAAGCATACTGTCAGAAATCATCGTCAAAAAATTCAGCATCCTCGATTTCATCAAGTTGGTCCTCGATTATATCCAGCTCATTCTGAATATAATCGTACCGGTAAGAAGACTCATCGCAGTCATCAAGTTCATCCTCAAGCTCGGCCTTGCGGTCTTCAAGAGCATCGGCACTCCAGCCGGAGTAACGCAAAGGAGTGTCGCCATACAGCTTCTTCCTGCTTTCGGCGATAGCTTTTCGTGACTTATTGATTTGCCGCTGCAACTCATCAACACGCCGCTCATACACCGGATCATAATAGCTGCTGAATGTGTCAGACACGGGCGCACTCCCCCGATTACCACTCAGCCATTTGCGAATGGTACTGAATAACACATAGCCTCTTATAAAATTCCAGAATGTCATAAGTAACTCTTATAAATTAGTTGATATTAAAACTCATCGGTAACTCGTTGTTTACTGCGGCGCTTTTCGATTTTGTTCGGCGCTTTTCGATTTCATCCTCAGGCATGTAGCTAGCTACATACCTTCGTCTTCAAACAAAAATCACTCGAACAAAGCTCAAAAATCACTCGCAGCTAATTTTTGCGAGTTACTTAATTATATATATTATATATCCGAGCCATCCTTAAGAGCCTGAACAAGCCAGCCAAAAAAACACAAAGCAATAATAATAATC
>JAIDJW010000097.1 GCA_029052015.1 Paramuribaculum sp.
AAAAAATTTGTTGAGAGCGACTATAAAGACGACTTGTCGCGCATCATCGAGAAATACAATGAGGAAGGCTACCGCGCTGCGAAGCTTCTTAGCGACAGCGTGGTGCCCTACGATGAAAAGAGTGTTGATGTATATATCGACCTTGAAGAGGGCAAACGATACTATATCAATGATATAACATGGGTCGGAAACACTCTCTACAACACCGAGTTTCTTGACCGCGTGCTTGATATGAAGAAGGGCGACGTGTATAACCAGAAGCTTCTTGAAAAGCGTCTGCAGACCGATGATGACGCGGTGTCGAACTGGTATATGAACAATGGCTATCTGTTCTATAGCCTCATTCCTATCGAAAAAAATGTTGAGGGTGATTCGATTGACCTGGAGCTCCGTATGGAGGAAGGACCGCAGGCACGCATCAACAATGTCGTTATTCAGGGCAATGACCGCCTGTATGAAAAGGTTATACGCCGCGAGCTTTATATCAAGCCCGGCGAGCTTTTCAGCAAGGACGACCTTGTGCGTTCGCTGCGCGAAATTGCAAATACCGGACATTTCAACCCCGAAAACCTTAACCCGGACGTGAGACCTGATGCCGAAAACGGTACCGTGGATATTATTCTGCCTCTCGAATCGAAAGCCAATGACCAGATAGAGTTCTCGCTCGGCTGGGGACAGACCGGAGTTATCGGCAAAGTGTCGCTGAAATTCTCTAACTTCTCAATCAAGAATCTCTTCCATCCCTCAACATACAAGGGACTCATACCGCAGGGTGAAGGTCAGACATTCACTTTGTCTGCCCAGACAAACGCCCGTTACTATCAGGCATACAGCATCTCCTTCCTTGACCCTTGGTTTGGCGGCAAGCGTCCCAACTCGTTGTCTGTATCGGCATACTACAGCCGTCAGACAGGTGTCAACTCCTCCTATTACAACAATAACTGGTACAACTCGGCATACAACTATGGGTACGGCTACGGTTATGGCTACGGTTACGGAAACGATTACTACGGCAATACCTACGAGGACGCCTACGACCCCAACAAGGTGCTTCAGATGGTCGGTGTGACGGTCGGCTTCGGCAAGCGTCTCAAATGGCCTGACGATTATTTCACTCTGACCACCGAATTGTCATATAACTGGTATTTCCTCAAGAACTGGGAATATCTCTACTATATGAACAACGGTTCGTCAAATTCGCTTGTGCTCGGCCTTACACTGTCGCGCAGCAATATCGACAATCCTCTTTACACACGCCGCGGCTCGACATTCTCTCTGAGCATGCACATGACACCGCCGGCATCGCTCTTCGGCAAAAAGAACTGGAAAGCTCTTGCAGAAGAAAACACAACCGAGTCAAAGAAGCAGATGTATAAATGGATCGAGTACTGGAAGCTGCGTTTCCACTCCCGCACCTATACCGCTCTCAACAACCCGGCAAGCAAATGGACACTCGTGCTCATGACCCGCGCTGACTTCGGTCTTCTCGGCAGCTACAACAAGTATCTCAAGTCTCCGTTTGAAACATTCTATGTCGGCGGCGACGGCATGAGCGGATCTTACAGCTATGCCACAGAGACAATCGCCCTTCGCGGCTATGATAACGGCTCGCTCACTCCGTGGGGACGCGAAGGCTACGCATACACCCGTCTGGGCGTCGAACTTCACTTCCCGTTAATGCTTCAGGCATCGACCACTATCTATGGTCTGGCATTCCTTGAAGGAGGCAATGCCTGGACATCAGTCAAGGATTTCTCGCCGTTCAATCTCAAGCGCAGTGCAGGTGTCGGTGCCCGTATCTTCCTGCCGATGGTGGGTCTGATGGGTATTGACTGGGGCTATGGCTTCGACAAAGTGTATGGCGAGCGCGGCGGAAGTCACTTCCACTTCATCCTCGGTCAGGAGTTCTAAACATTTTTTAAGATGTTGCGGATAAACCAAATACTCTGCTGTGTGTCTTAAAATGTATAAACATCAAAAGTATACGGACATGAAGAAGATTTTCATCACTCTGCTCGCCGCAGTTGCTTGCTCGCTTGGTGCATACGCCCAGAAATTCGCGCTTGTCGATATGGAATATGTGCTGTCTAACATACCTCAGTACGAAATCGCCAACGACCAGCTCAACCAGCTTTCGCAGCGGTGGCAAAAAGAAGTCGAGGCTCTCGGCAAGCAGGCGGAGACAATGTATAAGGACTACCAGAGCAACATGGTGTTTCTCTCTGACGAGCAAAAGAAAAAGCAGGAAGCATCCATCACCGCCAAGGAAAAAGAGGCGGTAGAGCTCCGCAACAAATATTTCGGACCGGAGGGCGACCTCTACGCCATGAGGCAGAAACTCATGCAGCCGATTCAGGATGAGGTTTACAATGCAGTCAAGGCTGTGAGCGAGGAGCGCGGCTACCAGTGCATATTTGACCGTGCGTCTGCTACCGAGATAATATTCGCATCGCCCCGCATAGATATAAGCAACGAGGTTCTCGCCAAGTTAGGATATTCGAAATAAAAGGTGTATCTTTGCACTCGTAGCGCGCATCAACGCGCATAACCAACACGAATCAATAATAATAACATAAAGACAATGCTTAAGAAATTCTTAGCCGCAATCATGATTGCGCTCCCCGCCCTGGGTTTCGCTCAGGCTAAATTCGGTGTAGTGAACACTCAGCCCATCATCGAGGCAATGCCGGAAATGAAAGACGCAACCGCCCAGCTGGAAACAGCATCGAAAAAATATCAGGACGAGTACAATAACTTCACCGAAGAATACAATAAGAAAGTTGCCGAAGTGCAGGAGCTTCAGAAGGATTCTTCAACTCCCGAGCTCATCCTCCAGCGCAAAGTGAAGGACATTCAGGACCTCCAGACCCGTATCGAGGAGTTCCGTCAGACCGTTGACCGCGATATGCAGCGCCAGCAGGAGCAGCTTTTCGCCCCCATCCAGCAGAAGGTCAGCGAAGCTATCACCGCAGTTGGCAAAGAAGGCGGCTACACATTCATCTTCGAATCAATGGTGCCCGTATATGTAGGTGCTGACGTGACAGATGTTACCGACCTCGTCAAAGGCAAGCTCGGAGTGAAGTAAATCGTACTGTATCCGTTGAGATAGAAAAACTACGGGCGGTCTCGACGCATTAGTGTTGAGACCGCCACGTTTATACATATATGGCAGACAATATCGAACTGACAGGACCTATCGGTGTGTTTGACTCCGGCTACGGCGGTCTTACCATTCTCAAGGAGATTCGTCGGCTCATGCCGGAATATTCCTATTTATATTTAGGCGACAATGCAAGGGCACCTTACGGCACACGATCCTTTGACATAGTGTACCGGTTCACGCTTGAAGCGGTCACTGCCCTTTTTGACAAAGGATGTCCGCTTGTGATACTTGCCTGCAATACAGCGAGCGCAAAGGCGCTGCGCACTATTCAGCAGCGCGATCTTCCCGCAATGAAGCCCGGACTGCGTGTTCTTGGAGTGATTCGTCCAACAGCCGAGGAGGCCGGCGAGCTGTCGGCAACAGGTCACATAGGCATTCTTGGCACCGAAGGCACTGTCAACAGCCGAAGCTACGACATGGAGATAGACAAACTGCATCCGGGTTTCACCGTTGTGTCGAAGGCATGTCCGATGTGGGTGCCCATAGTGGAGAATAACGAGGCATCCAACCCCGGGGCGGATTATTTTGTTAATAAGTATATAGCCTCTTTGCTTGAGAGCGATGCAGCGATTGATGCGGTTGTGCTGGCGTGTACCCACTATCCGATTCTCTATCCCAAAATACGCAAGGCGGTGCCGGAGGGGATAAAGGTAGTTAAGCAAGGCGACATAGTTGCCCGCCGTCTTAAAGACTATCTACGCCGGCATCCCGAGATGGAGCGGAAGATAACCCGTGGCGGCGACTGCCGTTATCTCACTACCGAGAACCCTGAAAAATTCACGGGTCTCGCGTCTGTATTTCTCGAAGAGCCGGTAGAGGTGAGTCATATAGACCTGTAAACATAAAACAAAAATAGACATGAGACTCAACGGAAGACGGCAAAGCGGCAATATAGAGGATCGCCGCAGCGGTGGCAAGGGCAAGTTTGCTCTTGGAGGTGGAATCGGAGCAGTGATAGTAGCCGCACTTATCGCATGGATATCCGGAGGAAATCCTCTTGATGTGCTTATGTCGAATTCGGGCTCCCTTCTCGGAGGCTCGTCGGAGCAGACAGAGTATGTTGCCGATGAGCAGGACAAGGAGCTTGAGCTCTTTACATCGCAGATTCTTGCCGGCACGGAAGATGTGTGGAGCAAGCAGTTCAGAGATATGGGGCTTGAGTATGAGCCGCCGAAACTGGTGCTCTTCAACGGATCGGTGCAGAGCGGATGCGGAGGCGCAACTTCGCAGGTGGGACCGTTCTACTGCTCCGCCGATAATTGTGTGTATATAGACCTGTCGTTTTTCAAGGAGATGCGTCAGACCCTCGGTGCTGACGGCGATTTTGCATACGCATACGTGATAGCGCATGAGGTAGGACACCATGTGCAGGATCAGCTTGGCATACTGTCGAAAGCACATCAGGCAATGAACAGCACCAGCCGGGAGGAGGCAAACCGCATAAGCGTCAGGCTCGAGCTTCAGGCTGATTATCTTGCCGGAGTGTGGGCTCATCACGACAATCTGATGTTTGGCTCTCTTGAGCCGGGAGACGTGGAGGAAGCTCTCAACGCGGCAAGAAAAATCGGTGACGATTATCTACAGAAAAAGGCGCAGGGATATGCTGTGCCGGAGTCGTTTAATCACGGCACGTCAGAGCAGCGTGAGCGATGGCTGAACAAAGGACTTAGAGAGGGCGCTGTGCAGGGTGGAGACACCTTCTCGCCGGAATATTCAAATCTTTAATAATACCAGTTGCAATGAAAAAAGTAATTATACCGCTTTTTGCTGCGGTAGTGAGTGTATTTTCCGCTTTGGCGCAGAATTCATATAACAGTACACGCTCTGCCGTCGAATCGCTGATGAAAACGGCGGTGCCTAAACTCACCCTTGACACAAACATGACTGCGGAGCAGTTTGTACAATGGCGCAAGAATATGAGCAGCGAGATGGCGCGTCTTATGAGACATCCGCAGGCGCAGGCTGCAGCTCCTGTAAAAGTCAGTGAGGCGCAGCGTGACGGCTACAGGATAGAACGCTGGAACTCTTTCCCCTTGGCCGGAAGCGTGGTGCCGTTCTATGTATTGATTCCTGACGGGGTGAATGAGTCCAATCCAGCGCCGGGTGTGCTGTGTGTGCCAGGCTTCGGACAGACCAAGGAGCTTCTTGCCGGTGAGCGTGCCGGAAATTTCAGTCTTGCCGGCGAGCCTGATTCGGTTCTTCGCAAGGCCGCGATGGCAGTCCATTTTGCAAAGCAGGGTCTTGTGGCGGTGGCTGTCGACAACCCTTGTTGCGGTGAATTGTCTGATAACGGAGTTGCCGATTATGTGACATCTTCGCGATTCTTGCTCGAACTCGGATGGAGTTACCTCGGTCTCGCCTCGTGGCAGGACAAGGTGGTGCTCGACTGGATGAAGACAATGCCGGATATTAACAAGGACCGGCTGATTGTAAGCGGCTTTTCGCTCGGCACCGAGCCGCTGATGGTGCTCGGACTCTTGGATGACTCGATATATGCGTTTGTTTACAACGATTTCCTCTGTCGCACCCGCGAGAGAGCTCTGGTGATGAACAAGCCTGACAAGAACGGCGCGCGTCCTTTCCCCAACAATATCGAGCATCTTATACCGGAATTTCTTACCGTATTCGACTTCCCTGATATCGTGGCTGCTCTCGCTCCGCGCCCCGTAATCTGCACGGAAGGTGGAATGGACCGTGATTTCAAGATTATATCCAAAGCATTTGATATTGCCGGCGCTCCCGAGGCGTTTGAGTATCATCACTATGCCAAGTACACCGACCCTGCTAATCGTCAATATATGGATGAATTGCCCAACGGGCTTGACCGTGCCGAGTTTTTCCGTCTTGCAAATGTTGACTCTCCCAACCACTATTTCAAACTCGAGTGGGTAATGCCCTGGCTGCAGAAACTGCTTGCTGAGGACGCAAAATAATCCTCTTCAGATACCGTGGGTGAAGCCGAGCGCAGCAACACTTATGACTGCGCCCGGTGCCGCGGCATGGATAGCCTCGGCGCATCGGAGCATAGTTGCGCCGGTTGTTATCACATCGTCGACGAGCAGCAGGTGCTTGCTGTCAAGTTCGTGCGGCGCTGCTACACAGTAAATATCCTCAGTGTTAATCCATCTTTCGTATGCGTTGCGGCGCGTCTGGGTGGAGTGGCCGCGTCTGGCTTCAAGATTTTCGCCGATTTCTATTCCGGTTATGTCGCTGAGTCCGCGGGCAATCTCGCGGCTCTGGTTATAGCCTCTGCGCAGCTCCTTGAATGAGTGGAGCGGCACGGGCAGAATCATGTCGATGCCGTCAAAGAAGCCGCTGCCGGCGATTTCAGCGGCAAACATCCGCGCGAGTTCGCGCGCCAGGCGCGGCCGCGAGTTATATTTTGCCGCCTGAATCATGCGGGCGTATGGATTGTCGCGATAATAGTGGAAATATGCTGCCGCGCGGTGAATTGGGGTGCGTCCGGCGAGGCGTTTGTGAATATCGGTGAATCCGTCACCGTGTATTCCAGTGCGCGGCATATCCGCGATGCAGTGAAGACACAGCAGCCGCTCGCCATGCACAAGGGTGCGTCCGCACACCTCGCACACATTGGGAAACAATAGTCCGAGAAAGTCCTCAGCCCACACTTTCAGTCCCATATCTCTCCGCTTTTTATAAGCTCGCTCAGCATTGCCGCCTCATAGCCGCGGGCGGCTCCGAAGCGAAAGAGTTTTGTGCGGCCTTCGTAGGTATTTGAGTCGGGAATGGCACGCGCCTTTGCCTTGAGCGCTTTCAACGCTATGGAGCGGTACTCATCTTCGTCAATTTCTTCCAATGCTTCTGTAGCGATGGATTTTTCAATCCGTTTTGCCGAGAGGTGTATCATTATTTTCAGGCGTCCCCAGCCTGAAAAGCGGTATTTGTCGCGCACAAAAGCGCGGGCGAACCGCTCGTCGTCAATATATCTGTCGCGCTCAAGAATCTCGACAATTTTTGCGGAATCTGAGGCCGAAACGCCCCAATTGTAGAGTTTACGCATTATATCGCCGGAGCATTGCTCCGAGCGTGCGCATAAATCACGCAGTCGCTCGAGAGCTGTATTTGGCTCGACAATCTTCCGTTTCATAAGCGTGCGCGCACAAACCGGTTTCTTGCCGCGGAATCGCGCACTATGTCAATCTCGTCAAATCCGGCTGCTTTAAGCTCATTTTTTACAGCGTCGGCAAAGAGCGGATTGATTTCGAGATAAAGCGCGCCGCCTTTTTTCAGCGATTTTGACGCGAATTCCGCAATAGGACGGTAAAATTCCAAAGGGTCGCTGTCGGGCACAAACAGTGCGAGCGCCGGTTCGTGTGCCAATACATTCTGCTCCATCTCCGATTTTTCGCTATCAGTGATATAAGGCGGATTGCTCACAATTATATTGTATGAGTCGGGAGACGGATTCAGCGAACGCACATCGGCGTTGCTGAAATTAACGCGCACTTTGAGCGATTTTGCATTAAATTCAGCGATTTCAAGAGCTTTTTCGCTTATATCTACGGCTGAAACACCGGCAAAGGGCAGATTGCGTGCAAGAGCGCAGGCGATGCAGCCGGAGCCGGTGCACAGGTCGAGCACTGCGAGGTCGCTCTTCCCATCCGCATCGCTGACAATCATATCCACCAGTTCGGCTGTTTCCGGGCGGGGAATAAGCACATCGGGCGTGACTTTGAACTCAAGACCGTAAAAATCGGCGATGCCGAATATATATTGTATCGGTTCATCGTCAAGCAGGCGTTTCACAACAGCCTCAACCTTTCCGGCGATATAGTCGCTCGCCTCCTCGTCGGCCTTCAGCAGCATATCCGTCTGTGAAAAACCTTTGAGCCTTTCAAAAATAATGCGCGTCATCGCTCGCGCCTCTCCCTCGCTGTAGTGCGATTCGAGGCGTGAGCGTGTGTCGGCTGCAAGCTGACCGTAGGTCAATACTCGTCCCATGGCTTGATTTCTATTTCATCGAGCGGCAGGGTAGTGAACGCGTTGATGAAAGCCGATGCGAGACGGGCGTTTGTGAGCAGAGGTATGTTGAGGTCTATTGCCGCGCGGCGAATCTTGTGGCCGTTGCCGAGCTCTGTGGGGCTGAGGTTCTTCGGGATGTTGACAACCAGGTCTATCTCTTTGTCATGAAGCATCTGCAGAGCCTGCGGCTGCATATCCGCCTGGCTGGGCCAGTACACCTTGATGGCGGGAATGCCGTTTTCGGTGAGGAACTGGTGGGTGCCGGCGGTGGCATAGATACGGTAGCCTTTGTTGTTGAGCTGATGCGCGGCATCAAGCATATCGGCTTTCTGTTTGGGACCGCCGGTTGAGAGCAGCACACCTTTTTCAGGCACTCGCAGGCCTACGGAGAGCATAGCCTTGAGCAGCGCTTCGGAAGTGTCAACGCCGATGCAGCCAACCTCGCCGGTAGAGCTCATGTCAACTCCAAGCACCGGGTCGGCTCCCTGGAGCCGCGAGAAGCTGAACTGGGATGCTTTGATGCCCACATAATCGAGGTCAAACGCATTTTTGTGAGGTTTCTCTACCGGAATGCCGAGCATCACACGGGTGGCTATGTCGATGAAGTTGATTTTGAGAACCTTGCTGACAAAGGGGAAGCTGCGGCTTGCGCGCAGATTGCACTCAATTACCTTGATATCGTTGTTTTTGGCGAGGAACTGTATGTTGAACGGTCCGGAGATATTGAGCGCGGCGGCAATCTGGGATGACACCTTCTTGATGCGGCGCATGGTCTCGACATACAGTTTCTGCGGCGGGAACTGGATGGTCGCATCGCCGGAGTGCACTCCAGCGTATTCGATATGCTCGCTTATGGCATACACTTTTATTTCGCCATTCTGCGCAACGGCATCCATCTCGATTTCCTTGGCGTTCTGTATGAACTCGCTCACGACAACCGGATGCTGCTTCGACACATTGGCTGCCAGACGCAGGAAGCGCTCAAGCTCGTCGGGGTTGGAGCACACGTTCATTGCCGCGCCTGAGAGCACATAGCTCGGACGCACGAGCACCGGGAAGCCAACTTCGTCGATAAACCTGTTGATGTCCTCGAAGCTTGTCAGCTCCCTCCATCTCGGCTGGTCGATGCCGAGGCGGTCGAGCATCGCGGAGAATTTGTTGCGGTCCTCGGCGT
>JAIDJW010000098.1 GCA_029052015.1 Paramuribaculum sp.
TTTCAGACGAAAATTTAGTAATTTTGCCACTATAAGAACACCCCGTTCAAGCATCGGCAAGAGAGCCGGCGAGACTGGCGGATTTTTCGTTACCATCTCGTTACCACTGATTGACGACTGTTGTCTAATGCATTGATATAACTGCATTTGGAGCGTTAGGAACAAGTCCCTCCATCTCCACCCAAGTCTGATGAAAGACAATGAAAAAATCCTGCAACTCGTTGAATTGCAGAGCTTTCTTATGTGTGATAGGACGTACTGAAATGAGTATAAAGGAAGCCAGGTTGGACAGGTCTATTCTCACTTGCGAGCAATTCCGGAGCACAGTTGTCCTTTATAAGTCGGTGTTATTCAGTTATAAATAATTCGGGTTCACGTCGTTTTGAACACATTTTCTTAAACAATGGTGCAATCATCCTGTATTTCAGGCCGTCGAAATGACGGGCCTCGTCCGGGCATACAACTATACACCGGCAGCAAGAGATACATTTTTCAGCATCGGTTTCTTGCGGATTCTCAACAGGTATGGCTCCTGACGGGCATTCGCGGGCACATTTGCCACACTCCCGACATTTGTCTTTGTCCACTTTAGGATGGAGAGGCGTAGGTGCAGCTTTTTTGTACGGGTGATTTCCCTTGATTGTCGAAATATCCAGTTTGCCTGATTTTTTGGCTCGCCTGATAAAATCAATCGCTTTCGCAATGTCTGAATTGTCAGGTCTTCCGCTCGCTACTTTGGGGAATATGCAGTGTTGCGCGATGAATGCACCTGCACCGATGACCTCAAACCCATCCTCTGTGGCAATATCTGCAAGTTCCAGCAGCGCATCATCATAGTCACGATTGCCGTAAACAACGGCGACAATAGCCTTCATGCCATGACCGTCAATCTGACGAAAGAGTTTTGCCGCCATTTCAGGAATACGTCCTGCATAGACAGGGGCAAGCAACAGTACAGTATCTCCATCCATAAGCTCACATTCAACCTCACAGGTCCCATGAGTCAGGTCTATCAGTTGTGAATCTTCATTAAAGGCTTCTGTCATAGCTACTGCATACTTGCGGGTAGTCCCAGACGGGCTGAAAATAAATGTATGAATCATATTTCTCAATAATTTCCTTTTATTCTGTTTATTATTGCAATTACGAAGTGGGCTGTTATGCCATAGAGGAGGGCCGTCAACAGCACCATCCCCTCATTGATGAGCATTAGGCTAAACAAAGACATCGGGTATTCCGGTGTGACCTGATGAAAAGCCGAGACAATGGCGCATACCGACAGGACAATGAATGCTGCAATCATAGATAGCGGACCAAAGCCTAATCTATATCGTCCTATCTAAGTCATTTGTCAGGCGTTTGTTTTTCTTCTATCGTTATTGTAAGGCCGTTGTCTTTCCACTCGATTATTCCTCCTTTGAGATTTACCACCTTATAGCCGAGTTTAGTCAGTCTGTCAGCGGCATCAAGCGAGCGCTTCCCACTACGACAATAGACAAAAACGGTCGAGTCTTTCGACAACTCTTTTTCGGCTATTCGCTGAAAATCATCAGACCGGACGTCGATGTTTATCGCGCCGTCGATATGACCTTCAGTAAATTCCTGATGAGTGCGGACATCAAGTAATTGCACAGAATTTGTCTTGATTTCTTTCTCAAACTCAGCGGCTGAGATAGAAGTGACATTGTCATTGTTGCTGCAGCCTGAAACTTGTGTGGTGCACAGTGTCATTGCCATCAAAGATATGGCCTGTTTAATCATTCTTAGCATAACATATTGTTTTTCTGAGTGGTAGGTATATCGGCGTTAGAGAATGTGCTGGGTGTAATTCGGGTGGTCAGGAAACATTCGTTTCGGAGATTCATCGAGGGTAATCTACATATAATCCTGTATTATCTTGAATTTGAGAATTGGTTAGATTGTAAAATTACTGAGTTGTGTGGTGTCGAGCAACTAGTCGTAATACTACATGTGCTTGTATTTTTTCTCAAAAACCTCGAAATGCTCTTCTCCCCAGCGGAGCATCATGTCTATTATAGGCAACAAAGACTTGCCTAATTCAGTAATGCGATACTCTGAACGTGGAGGCAGTTCCGGAAAGATTGTTTTAACAACGAGACCATCTTCTGTCATTTCCTTTAGTTGAATGTCCAGCACGCGGGGTGCCGCTTCCGGCAGGCATTTATGAATCTCGCTTGGGCGCATTGCCTCGCCGGACCGTAATTCATCGAGAATACACGATTTCCATTTCGATTCTATAAGACTCATAGTCAGCCTAAGTGGACAATCAAGATCTACGGGTATCTTCTTTTCGTATGCCATATCAGTTATTTATGTTACGAAGTTAATCAATATCGTTGAAAATCAGAATACCGAAAAAAAATTCCATACCCGAAAAATTTTTCGGTACTTGTGTCGTCATGGATGGGGTTGTAACTTTGCGCCAGAATAAATAACCTAAAACCCAGAGTTATATGAGGGATAAACTCAAAGAATACACCGCGGTAGAAGAAGCCGCGATGAAATTTGTGAAGAGCGTAGCCGAAGGCGACAGCACATATGCCAAGGAACTGTTTACATCCGACGCCGTACTTTTCGGCATCCTCGACGGTGTGCTTGAACATGGTTCCATAGACCGGTTCTACCACAATGTGGATACCGTAGGCGCAGGTGATAATTTCAAGGCCCGTGTAGATGTGCTTGCAGTAGAGGAGACTGTTGCTGTGGTACGCGTTCTCGAAGAGGGTTGGGGAGGCCGCATAGACTTTACTGACTTCCTGCTTCTGCTTAAGCTCAATGGCGAGTGGAAATGCGTAGCCAAAGCCTACAACCAGAACTCCGACACCATCAAGAAATAACCGGCTCACAAGGTCGGGATTAACTATTGTCTGTAATCAAAGCTGGCCGGTTGCACGGATCCAAGCGGTATTGTAGATTTGGTATTGCGTTACAGCCTCGATGATATTGCTCTGCGCCTGTTGCCATTGTGTCTGTGCGTCGAGGAGATCAGTAAGAGGGGACATCGACTTATCTTGTCCGTGACGACACGGTTTTAAGAAAACCAGTGACAAGAAATGAGAGGATACTTGAGGATTTTCTTAATCTTGTGGAAAAAATACAGTCTAGAGCATCGTGATCTCAAGTTCTATTCTGGAAAACTGTTCATTTCGACAAAATATCTCAGTAAGGTTGTATCGGCGGCAAGCGGCAGATCGGCAAGAAGCTGGATATGTATGCGTGTCATACTTGAAGCTAAGGTTCTTCTAAAAGAGGGAGAGATGTCGATTCAGCAGATAAGCGACCGGCTGAATTTTGCCAATCAGTCGTTTTTCGGTACCTTTTTCAAAAGATATGCCGGGATGTCTCCTACTGACTATAAAAACATGTAGGCCACAATAATCCTCTTATTGCTGTGGCGAGTGTCCGATTATGTTTGTATGCCGTAAGCCTCATAGTATAGATAGACAATACGTTGGTTGAATCGATTTTTTATACTATTCAAACCGTGTCTTTATTTTGCCATAACTATAGCAATCGGTATGGCAGTGCTGTCGTTTCAATTAGCGGCTGTTTGTGTAGGGAAGAGCAATGCCGATAAAAGGAAATGCTCCTGCCCGAGTTGTGACCAATCGGGCAGAAGCGTGTGTGTGTTGTGAAGTATTAGAATCCAATTTTAGGATGATTGTGCTGAGAAATTCGTTCTTGGCGGCAGGTAGAAATAATGTCCTGAATATTAATCTCCTCGTTGCCTGTAAGGATGGCGTTGACAGAATGCTTGCGGGCAATGTTTTCTATTTCGCCGCCTGAGAGGTCAAACTGACCGGCAAGGGTTGTCGCCTCCTTGTCGGATATTCCCGGCAGCATTGTCTGCCAAATCCGGGCCCGGGCGTCTACCGTAGGCTTGTCAAAGCGGATTTTGTAGAGGAACCGGCGCTCGAAGGCTTTGTCGAGGTTGGTGGTGAGATTGGTTGTGGCAATCATGATGCCCTCGAGGTTTTCCATCTCCTGCAGTATGATATTCTGGATGGAGTTTTCCATTTTGTCGACGGAGCGTGATGCTCCTTCCATTCTCACGCCCAGCACCGCGTCGGCCTCGTTGAAAAGCAGTATGGGTGCGAGCTCTGTGCTCTTGCAGATGTTGCGGTAGCGGTCAAAGAGTGCTTTGATGTTCTTTTCGCTTTCGCCTACCCAGCAGCTTTTGATTTTGTCGACGTCGACACGCATGATGTCGCGCCCGGTCTGCCGCGCAAGCTGATACACGGTTTCGGTCTTGCCGGTGCCCGGCGCTCCGTAGAATATGCAGCAGAATCCGGGGCGCATGCCTTTGGCGCGGAGGCGTGTCTGAACTTCGCTGAAGCGTTTGCGCGACAGGATGGATGTCAGCTCGTCTATCTGACCGCGTTCGGAATCGTTGTAAATCAGAGTCTTTGCGGCGAGGCTGTCGGCTTTGACCAGTCCAGCGGTAGATTTTGCTGATTCGTTGAGGTTAAGCTCGCAGAGCAGTTCGTTTTTCGCTTTGTCGGTGAGCTTGAAGGCGTCGCTGCGCGCCATTCCGTCCTCGTTGGTGTTTTCGATAAGTTCCTCTTTAAACAGTGTGTGGCTACGGCTGCGAAGCTGACGTTTTATACAGCCCGGTATCTCGTTGTCATCAAAAATATCGTCGATATTGTGAAACTGGATATTATCGTCGTTGTTTTCAACGAAAAGGTGAGCCATAAAGACGAACATCAGTGTGTCGTCATCATTCAGGCCGTGTCGGTGCAGACCTACGGCAAATGCCGAGTCCTTGATTTCCTCAAGCATCTCCCGTGTCTGCTCGCGGAGTGACAGGTATGTAAGCTCGTCATCATCTTTTTCATCCATCATTCGGTCAAAGCGGTCGAAAAATGTCTGGGTGTCGGTCACGGGTTCCGGCACAAAAGTGTATGGCTGATTGCTGCGGAGCGCTTTAAGAACCGGCGAGGGAACTCTATAGCTCAGGGAGTTTCGACCACGCGATGCGCGGACGTAGCGCCGGGCTTCGAGAACGTCTACGTCGTCGGCGAGGCGAAGAATTTTGGTGGTTCGACAACCTACATAATTCGCTATCTCTGAAAGCATGATGCGGCTGTCCTCGCTGCGGTCAACAAATATCGAAAGCAGCGCCGCCTGCATTGGGGTGAGATCCAGCTTGGTTGCCGCATATTCGATA
>JAIDJW010000099.1 GCA_029052015.1 Paramuribaculum sp.
ACTTAATACCTCACCTTGACGGCATATTTTCTTCAGTTTGAAACTGTCAGGCAAATTGTCCTCTGACATTGACGGCACATTGAAAACTCGACTGCCATTGACGTTTTCGAGTTTGATAGGGTCGTAGAACAGTTGAGCATCGCCGAGGCAAAGGTAGTCGTTAGAGTCGGCTCCTTCTTCGTCGACACCTTTCCATGACTGACCCTCGCGGTCGTTCCAACCGACAACTTCGACACTGCCGAGAAGCACTCGCGTAGGCAGTTCATCATCGGTGAGATAGCCGAGAAGTTTAGCGTTTTCGAGTTGCATACGCACAAGGGGCGGTAACATCTCACCGTCATTTTCAGCAAGCGGATCATTGCCGCTTGCGTAAATGAGCACTCTTTCGGGCACATCGAAAGGGAGGTTGCTCGTATGTATGATTCGCTTATAGCCGGAAGCTACAAGCTGTGCCCAGGGTTGCTTTATTGCGATTGCTTTCATTCGCGAAAATTATAATGCCCCTATTTCAAGGCCGTAATAAATAAACTCAAATACCTTGCCAAGTGAATGGTGCAGGTCTGACAAAAGTGCGTAAGCAGACCCGGCCGAAACTTCTATTGCTGAAGGATATATATTTATATCCTTAGCGCAAAGAAACATTTCGTCATTGAGATAGAACTGCGCAGATTTTTCGTGATTGTTAGCACGTTCAAGAGTTACAAGAATTTTCTGCAGGTCTTCTTTCTTGAACTGGTATGAGCATGAAACCAGTTCAACTGAAACATTCTTACCATTATCTGTTACGGAGAATCTAAACGAACAAGGTATACCTGGTTGCCATAGCACATCCCCAGGAATGGAAGATACAAATTCGTCAGTACCATCGTTGCTCGTCCATGCATTATGATGGATACGAGGTTCGTTTTGATACAATGCGTCCAATATGGCTTTAACAGCAGGATTAAAGTCACCATAATTGTATTTAACTATGGGAGTTGCAATACGCCTCAACTTAAACCGAAGCAGCGCATGGGGATGAATTAGATCATCGTTGGAATCTTCAACATCGATACTCTCGAAAGGTTCACTTTTCGTAAACATATTATATTCGATGTCAAGGACTTCAAAAGATACAATTCCACCATTGCACTCGATTTTTACAAACTCTATATCGAGAGGTTGATAAAAACCGTCATCTGCGAGAGTGCATAGAGAATCAACATTTCCTTTGTCAAGGTCGATGGAGATAGTATTATCTTCAGCACCGTATAGATAGTGGTGATATGCTTGCATGGTTACCGGGATGGTAATAGTTTTGCCATCGCGGTAAACATCAAGGTCGAGCATAGATTGTACCATATAATTGTTGCGTTAATTTAATTATAAAAAGACTGTGACGATAGCTCATTACGATGTAACTAAATCATGTATGATTGTCTTGATGGATTGGTGATTGAGCTGCTTACGGAAATGAACTGTGTAGCCGTCAATTTTCAATTGTTCAAAGAAGCGTTTGGCACACGAAATTTTTATTTTTTCGTTGCCTCGTAGAGAAGTTTCATTCTCGACGGCTTTTGTTTCCACAACGATATTCAGTTCTCGTTCTCCGTTAGCTTTTTTCACGACATACATAAAGTCGGGGCTATAACTGCTATCAGCGACGGTAGGAATAGAAATACTTTTACGAGGTATTTTCCCGTAGACAATAACTTCGTTGATTTCTGCCAAGACATTTTCACGTTCGAGAGGTGAGTCATAAACTATGGTGTCATAGAGAAATTTCTCAGACACAATTCCATTATCCATGTGGGTGCCGACAAGCCCTTGTACAATAACGTCTCTTGGAGAGCCATCTTCAAGAGTGAGTGCTGACAATTTTGTGGGTGCGTCTGCAGCTCTGCGATAGTTAAAGCGTCCCTGAAGATTCTCGGCTCTCCAGTCGTTAAACTTGTTTACAAACATTGTTAGCGATGTCTCGTTTATGAAGTCATTGCTGAAGTCAACAAGTTTTGAATACGCAACAATGGCCTCATGCAGTACTGTAACGGGGATAGAGGTTGCTCTATTAGCTCGTCTCAAAAACTCACGGTAAGGTATACGCTTACCGTTATATAAATATACTGAACCGCTACCCTCATTTGCAACGGCGACATTGTCCTCAATACCTATTTTCTCGCGTTTACTTTTGATGACCTGAGTTCCAAAAACATCATTAGCCAGGATGTCGGGTAAAGACTCTTGGATGAGCTTGTCTACTTGCGAGTCGAAGAAAATTATGTATCTTCGATTTAGTTCCTCCCAAAGAGTGCGCAGCTCAGCATATCTTGCTGCACGGATGCGCACGGATTTTGCAGGTTTGGCATTTCTGTCCTTGACTTTTGAGCCTGCGACTCCTGATAGATTAAATTCAGGATACTCAGCATACAAATCAAACAACTTTGACGGATTGATGGTGCGGTTGGAGTCAGTGATATATCCCTTTTTATACAGCTCCATCAATAATTCCATCTCATTGCACATTCGTTTGGCTGCAACAGAAGCAAGTAGCGGTTGTGGAATAGCGACAACGGTCTCCTTGCGCTGCTCGTTGATTTCATCAACGAGTTTAGCCGCGAAGTCCTTTTCCGTGAAGTCAATGATATAGTTTAGCATAAACTGCTCATTGCTAATACGGTTGCCGAGTTCATCGACAGGTAAACGCAGTCCACGTCCAACCTCTTGAAGTTTGCTGATTTCACTACCACTACTACGAAGTTTAGCGATAGTGAACACATTTGGATTATCCCACCCCTCGCGGAGTGTCCATTTTGAGAAAAGGAAACGGCATATTCCCAGTTCGCCCTCGAACGACAGTAATTCTTTCTTTTTGTGAAGAATTGCGTCAACTTCATTTGCTATGCTTTCGTCAGATTCGTTTGCATCCTGCGCGAAATATCCTGCTCTTGATGCAGGGATATTTGCTTTGGTAGCTCTCAGATATGAGGCGTATTCGTCAGAGGTAGGTTTGGAAAGTTCAAAATCGATTTGCTCTTCTAATATGCGATCGAACATATCTCTCAGCCACGCATTTTGACCTGCCTCATCGCCACGGAAAGATTGAATGCTGTCAATAAAAAACAGCGCGAGAGTCTTTATGCGGATTGCGCGGTCAAAATTTTCACGTTCTATCTCGAAGTGTCGTTTGACGGCAAGCCGAAGCATCTGCTCTTGGTATGATTCGCTGTAAGCGTCCACGGCAAATTCTTCGCCCAGTTTTTTCTCTTGTGAGTTGCTGAAACAAACGATGTCTTTACCAATTTCAGTAACGGTGATTGAGCCAAAATCAGGAGAGATGCGGCTCAAAGGATCTCCCGGCATCAACT